>JASLDA010000071.1 GCA_030151745.1 Chitinophagaceae bacterium
ATCGGCCTCAGCGGCCTCATCACGCCGTCCCTCGACGAGATGGTACACGTCGCTAAGGAAATGACCCGCCGCGGCATGAAGCAGCCCCTGCTCATCGGCGGCGCCACCACCTCCCGCATGCACACGGCCGTTAAGATCGCGCCGCAATACGGGCATGGCGTGGTGCACGTCCTCGACGCCAGCCGCTCCGTGACCGTCGCAGGCACCATCCTCAACCCGGATAATAAAGCCGGCTACCTGGGCGGCATCGCCACCGAATACGAAGGCTTGCGCGCGGATTTCGAAGGCAAGCGCGCCGCCAAGCAGCTGCTGAGCTTCGCAGACTCCCAGGCGAATCCCGTCGCCATCGACTGGGCCGGCTACGTTCCGCCGAAGCCGAAATCGTCCGGGCTACAGGTCTTCGAAAATTACTCGCTGCAGGAGCTGCGGGAATTCATCGACTGGACGCCCTTCTTCATCACCTGGGAAATGCGCGGCAAGTACCCCGCCATTCTCAGCGATCCGCATGCCGGCGCAGAGGCCACCCGCCTCTTCAACGACGCGAACTCGATGCTCGACAGGATCATCGGCGAAGACTGGCTGCAGGCCAGGGCCGTCGCGGGCTTCTGGAAAACGAGCCGAGTTGCGGCAGACACGCTTCGCCTCGAGCGCGAGGACGGCGCCGTCGTCTATCTCGAGCACCTGCGCCAGCAGCTGAAGAAAGCCTCCGGCCAGCCGAACTTTTCCCTCGCCGATTTCATCAAGCCCGAAAGTGCAGGCGGCGAGCCGGATCACCTGGGTGGGTTCGCCGTATCGATCCACGGCATCGAGCCGCATATCAGGCGCTTCGAAGCGGCGCACGATGACTATTCGAAAATCATGCTGCAGGCGCTCGCAGACAGGCTGGCCGAGGCTTTTGCCGAGCTGCTGCATCAGCGTACCCGCAAAGAATTCTGGGGCTATGCACCGGACGAAAACCTGTCGCCCGAGGACCTGATCCGGGAAAGCTATGTCGGCATCCGCCCCGCACCGGGCTATCCCGCCTGCCCCGATCACACCGAGAAATACAAGCTCTTCGAGTTGCTCGGGGCTACCGAGCACGCCGGCATCCAGCTCACCGAAAGCCTGGCCATGTATCCGGCAGCTTCCGTCTGCGGCTGGTATTTTTCGCATCCCCAAAGCGTTTACTTCGGCGTGGGCAAAATCACGAACGAGCAGCTGGAAGATTACGCCCGCCGCAAAAACATGGAAGTCGACGATATCGCCCGCTGGCTTTCTCCCATTCTTGACGCATGAATCCAGAACTGACACCGCACCTCAACGGCAACGATACGGAAGCGGGCTATCCTCCCCGGCCTGTCGGCATGGGACCGCCCTGGCTGCGGGCCATAGCCACGCTGATCTCCTACGTCTTTCACCCGGTATTCATGCCGGTGCTGCTCAGCATCGCGCTCTGGCGCCTGATGCCCGCAGATTTCGCGGCGATACCGCAAAAGACCCTGACCTTCCGGCTGATCAGCCTGGCTTCGACCACCATCTTCTTCCCCCTGCTGACGGTCGCGCTGCTGAAGGCCCTGGGCTTCCTGCGCAGCATCCATATGCGTGTTTCGAAGGACCGGGTCATCCCGCTCATCGCCACGATGACCTTCTACTTCTGGGCCCAGCAGGTATTCAGCCACCAGCCGGATACGCCGAAGATCATCAACATACTCCTGCTCGGGTCCTTCTGGGGCATCATCCTGCTCTTCATCGGCAGCATATTCTTCAAGATCAGCATGCATACCACGGCCGCCGGCGGCGCCATCGGCATCATGACGGTATTGCTGTTCCTGTCCTCCTTCAACATGCTCGCAGCGCTGCTGCTGACGATCGTCGTCGGCGGGATCGTCGGAAGCGCACGCCTGGTGTTGCGGGAACATACGCCGGCGGAGATCTGGATGGGCTACATCATCGGCTTCCTCGTGCAGCTCGGCGCGTGGGGGTATATTGGGTAATGGTATTAGTTTGCAGTCGGCAGTTTGCAGTTGCCCAAAGCATAGACAATCCACTAGATAGATAACCTGCAGCATAGGCAATCCGGAGCTTTGACGGCTGGCATCGCTGGATATGAAGGGGAATGAGCGTGGTGGAATGCATCTGCCGGTGCCCTTTGCCCGGTTATAGCACGGGGCCGCAGTCCGCGGGCTGGCCCTGGCCTTCCGGCAGAACGAACGTGAAAGCCTGGAGCAGGTCCCTGCAATATATATCCATGCTGAAGGCCTGGCTGCTGGCAAGCGCTCTGGCGCGCATGCGGGCATAATCCGCCGCCGGCATATCCAGGAGCTCCTGCAGGGCAGTCCGGAACTCTGCCTCCGAGCTGCAGCGATACCCGTTCTTCCCCGGTTCCAGGTAGCGGACATTTTCACCTACCGGGCTCGCCAGTACCGGCACGCCGCAGGAAAGGCACTGCTTCAGCTTGAACGCCGATTTCGCACGGTTGAAAGGCGTATCCAGCAGCGGCGCGGCTCCCGCATACCACTGCCCGATCCGCTCATACACGGCGGCTTCGTCGAGCCAGTCGATATCCAGCGGCGCGCTGATGCTGATATGCGGGCTATCCCGGAACAGCTCTATAAGATCCAGCCGCTCCGCTTCCGACTGGAGGCCGAGTATCTCCAGCGTGACCGGCCGGCCGGCGGCCCTAATCGCGGGAAAAAGCAGCTGCATCAGGCTGTCCCGGTGCGCCCGGTAATACCCGATCCAACCCAGGATGCGCCGGCTCACATCCGGCTCCGCGGCCGCTTTATGCGCGATGATCGAGGAGCCAAGCAGGAACGGCCGGCCGGCGCGTTGTTTCGCATATTCCACCAGGCTGCTGCTGCCCGCCAGGCAAAGGCTTGCATTGCTCATAAACCAGTCCACCGTTCCCGGATCGTGCCGCAGGTATTCCGCGTCGTCGATATCGTAGCAGCTTTGGCTCCGGCGCATGCAAAGCAGCAAGCGCAGCGCATGCGCATACCACCCGCCGGTATAGATCTTCTGGAAAACGATCACGGCGTCCGGGCCCGCGAACAGCATGGCCCGGAGGTAGATCCGGGCGAACCGGAGCAAGCCTGCCGCGCTGCGCTCGGGCAGGAACAGCGATACCGGAATGCCGGCCTCAGCCCGGATCTGCAATAGCGGGTACAGTCCGCGGTACCGCACACTGGGCTCGCGTTCATTAAAGTATGCAAACCAGAAAATCCTGGAAGGCAGCTTCGACATATGCCCTGAACATACGACATTCCGGCCGACAGATTGGCCGGTCGCCGGATTTTATTTCAATAAAATCCGATAAGAGCCCTAGCCGGGAATCCGGCCGCTCTGACGCAGTTCTCCGTAAATTGCTGCATATGAGAAAAGCACTACTCTTGTCGGTATGCACGATCCTGAGTCTGCAGGGCTTCGCCCAGGGTTCCGCCAAGCTGTCGCCGGCAACGCGGCGCTTCCTGCAGGAACGCCAGGCATCGGCGGAGCCCCAGGGCTATGTCTATAAAAAGACAGGCGCCACGACCTACCTCAGCGCGATGATCCGCGTCAGCGACTCCGCTCAGGCCATCCAGGGCATCGAAGCGGCCGGCGGCGTCATCGGCACGAAGGCCGGACGTGTCTGGACCGTCCGCGTCCCGGTAGACGCGGTCTCCCGGTTCACAAGCGTCAAAGGGATCGACTATATCCAGCTGGACGAGCCGCTGGTCTTTCCGCGGATGGACCGCGCCCGCAAACAGACCCGCGTCGACAGCGTACACGGGGGCTACGAGCTGCCGATGCCTTACACCGGCAAGAATGTCCTCGTAGGCATCATCGACTTCGGCTTCGATTACAACAACCCGCTGTTCTACGACAGCACCGGCAGCAGGTTCCGCCTGCGCAAGGTCTGGGAGCTCGGCGGCACCGGCACCCCACCCGCAGGCTATACCTACGGCCGCGAGTATGCCGATACTTTCGCGATCAAGGCCGCCACTACCGATAACGCGAAACAAACACACGGCACGGCCGTGGCAGGCATGGCTATCGGGTCGGGATACGGCAGCAACAACGCCTATATCTGGCGCGGCATGGCCTACGATGCCGAAGCGATACTTGCCTGCGTGCGCCGCGATTCCATAGGCCAGCAGTGGATGCAGGGCGGCTTTTCCGACTTTGCGGACGCCGTAGCGTACATCTTCAACTACGCCAACAGCGTCGGCAAGCCCTGCGTCATAAACATCTCCTGGGGCTCCCAGAGCGGCCCGCACGACGGGACCACCCTGTTCAACGAAGCCTGCGACAACCTCAGCGGCCCCGGGCGCATCATCGTTATGAGCGCCGGCAACGAAGGGACGGAGCATATTCACATGAGCAAGACCTTCAGCGGGACCGACTCCATGCTGAGCTCGTTCGTGACCTTCGCGCCGTCAAACTACCAGCGCACCTGGCTCGACGCCTGGGGCGACACGGCGAAGACCTGGTGCGCCGACGCCCAGCTGTACCGCAACGGCGCACCCGTATCCGGCAAATTCTCCTCCTGCCTGGATAACGGCATTCACAACGGCTATCTCATCGGAACCAACGGCGATACCTGCTACCTGGAGTATATCAACTCTACCTCCGAGTTCAACGACAAGCCGCGCATGACGCTGAGCATGTTCAACAAGACTACCGATACGCTGCGCGTCACTTACCATGCCACATCCGGCAGCATGGACGTGTGGAACGAGTATTACTATTACGGCTACGACTACCGCTTCCAGAGCTCCTTCAGCAAGCTTGGCGTCAGCGACGCCGTGGAAGGCGATTCCACGATGTGCGTCTCCGATATGGGCGCGGCAAAATCCGTGATGCTGGTCGGCGCCTATGTGTCCCGCAACAGCTGGACCGACGTCAACGGCGGCAACTGGGGTTACAACGCCAACTACGCGCCGCTCTACGGGCTTGCATCGTTCAGCAGCCGCGGGCCTCTGGCCGACGGACGCATCAAGCCGGATATTACCGCCCCGGGACTGACAATAGCCACTGCGTTCTCCAGCTACGATACAGCCTACACACCGACCGGCAGCAGCAGCCAGTTCGTCCGCCGGATGTTTACACATCCCCTGACCGGCCGCCAGTATCCCTTTGCCGAGTTCAGCGGCACCTCGGCAGCCGGGCCCGCGGCCTCGGGCATCGTTGCGCTGATGCTCCAGCTCAAGCCCAACCTCACTCCGGCGGAGTGCAAGAGCGTCATCTTCCAGACCGCGCTCACGGACCAGTGGACGGGCTCCATCCCCGCCGGCGGGAATAACAACTGGGGCCACGGCAAGATCAATGCCTTCGGCGCCATGAAAATGCTGGCCCAGCAGGTGGGGGTTCCCAGCTTCACCGGAGCCCGCAAGCTGGACTGTACACTCTTCCCGAACCCGTCCAACGGGGACATGAGCCTGCACTTCACAGGCACGCAGCCCGAGAGCCTCCGCCTGGAAATCCTGAATGCCGCCGGCGCGCTGATCCAGCAGCGTACCTGGAGCGTCAACGCAGGCGACAACACGCTGCCGCTCAGCACCAAGGGCTACGCACCCGGCAATTACATCGTCCGGGTCAGCGGGCGGAACGGCGCCGTAAGCATCAAAACGACGGTGCAATAATTATTCAGCTGCGGCGCCGCCCAGGGCCGGCGCCGCCGACTAACCACAATACAAAAGGTCCGCCGGAGCAATCCGACGGACCTTTTTAAATTTTAGAATGAAGATTGATCGAAAGTTGCAACGAAGCCAATCTACAATCTTAAATCTTCAATTCCGAATCCTAGTACCTGTAGTGCTCGGCCTTATACGGGCCTTCCTTGCTGATACCGAGGTATTCGGCCTGAGCGTCGCTCAGTACGTCCAGCTCCACGCCGATCTTGGCCAGGTGCAGGCGGGCAACCTTCTCGTCGAGGTGCTTGGGCAGGACATATACCTTGTTCTCGTAGGCCGCGCTGTTGTTCCACAGCTCGATCTGGGCGAGAGTCTGGTTGGTGAAGGAGTTCGACATTACGAAGCTCGGGTGGCCGGTGGCGCAGCCCAGGTTCACCAGGCGGCCTTCTGCCAGCACGATCACTTCCTTGCCGTCGATGGTGTAGAGGTCGACCTGCGGCTTGATGGTGTCCTTGGTATTGCCGTACGCGCTGTTCAGCCATGCCATGTCGATCTCGATATCGAAGTGGCCGATGTTGCAGACGATCGCCTTGTCCTTCATCAGGCGGAAATGCTTCTCGGTGATGAGGTCGCGGCAGCCGGAAGCGGTGACGATGATGTCGGCTTCCTTCACGGCGTCTTCCATCTTCTTGACTTCGAAGCCGTCCATAGCGGCCTGCAGGGCGCAGATCGGGTCGATCTCGGTCACGATCACGCGGGCGCCGGCGCCGCGCAGGGACTGTGCGGACCCCTTGCCCACATCGCCGTAGCCGCCGACGACGGCCACCTTGCCTGCCATCATCACGTCGGTAGCGCGGCGGATAGCGTCTACCAGGGATTCCTGGCAGCCGTACTTGTTATCGAACTTGCTCTTGGTAACGGAGTCGTTCACGTTGATCGCCGGGATGGGCAGGGTGCCCTTCGCCATGCGCTCGTACAGGCGGTGCACGCCGGTAGTGGTTTCTTCAGACAGGCCCCTGACGTGCTGGATCAGCTCGGTGTACTTGTCGAACACCATATTGGTCAGGTCCCCGCCG
>JASLDA010000072.1 GCA_030151745.1 Chitinophagaceae bacterium
CCGCGCATCCCTGTGCTGCATTTGCTTTGCTATACCCTACATCTCCACTTTTTACATCGCTCGTACACGCATCAATCCACTGCTGCCGATAGGTCTTAAAGCTTATCTCCGTTGCGGTCGCCGGGTTAAGTGCCGGAGGGTAAGCCGCGTAGTACTTTTGCACCGCATCGGAAATAGGCTTATGATCCTGTAGGTAACCGATCGGGTTCACGATTACTCCAAGCCAATTAGATTTTTCATCTTTAAAAAGGCCCATTTATTTGTTCTTTAGCAGCATGTAGAGGATAAATCCCAGCAATACAAAACCGAGCACTGATACAAAAACAATCTGCTTAACACTATTGCTGTATGCATCGTAAAAAGCGTAGTCCTTTGCCTGTGAAAAACCGAGACTGTTGGCGTACTCAGAGCGCTGCATTGCATACTGTGCCTGCGCGCCTGAATTTGCGCTAGTTGCGAATCCGAAAATTGCCCCTATCGCCTGGAACATTACTTCACGTAGTTTTTAAACACCAGGATCGCCACGATGATACCGGCAATGAGGAGCAGCATATGCAGCGGGTTCATGGGCTTTTTCGGCTGTGCTGCAGGCGTTGCCGCTGCCGGCGTACTGGTGCTGAAGAAATTTATTACGGGCGCAGCCGTCCCCGGGTTGACTGCGCTGGTGCTCTTGATGGCATCCAGCACCTCGGGAGCATACACCAGCGGCGTCCCGGCCGGGACCTGGTTCGAGTTTCCTCCCATGAAATCAATCTGATTGAAACCCACGGGATTACTTTTTGAAGATGATGAAAAGCGCGATGATCGCGACGACGATCAACACACCGTAAATGAGCATGTTGTTGCTCGTCGTGGCGGCAGGGGCCTGGACGTACGTGACCGGCGCCGTGCTGATGCCCTTTTCAGCATAAATGACCTGTGATACACCCCCCAGGACGCCGGGCAGCGCGCTCAGGGAGCTATCCAGCCAGTTTACATTCTTGTCTGACATAAAGCTGCGTTTCGGGATGGAAGAGAAAAGGCGCGACACGACTGCCGCGCCTTGAATAGTGTCTGGCAGGAGTCCTTACAGGCTGGTAGCCTCCAGGCTGACGAGCTCTACCGACTTGTTCCAGCCCCGGATTTGCAGGTAAAACGTGATCGAGCTCTGCGGCTTCAGGCCGTTGAATGCGACCTCCATGCCCGGCCAGAACGCGAAGGAGAGGTCCGTACCGGGGATGACGATTTCGTTTGCGTAACTGCCGCCGCCAAGCGGTTGCAGGTACTTCTGCAGCGGACGCTTCACGGTCTTTTCCGAGCCGTCGGGCTGCCGCTCGGTGAATTGCAGCACACCCACCTCGAAGTTGCCCGGGTCGTTGGACGTGGCACGCAGGCCGACGATCATCGTCTGAATCAAACGGAAATAAGCCTGGAGATCGTCATAGCTGGCGAAGTCGTAGGTGTTCGTTGAGGTCGCACCACCGAACGCGGGGATCGTGGCCCGCCAGGCGCCGCATTTCAGCTTCGGATTCTGGCTCGCCCCCCCGGCAGCATTGCCGTTTGTGAACGTCATCATCAGCTCTTTTTCGCCGATAACGCTGTTTACGATTTTTGTTGTCTGAACGGCAGACAGCCCGTTCGTAGCAAGTGCAGTGCTTTGGACCGCAGCGGTAGATGTTCCTGCCAGCGTTGTAGCCATGTGGTCAGTTTTTTTTCTTGAGACCACAAAGCACGAAACCCGCGCTGGGCGCGGGAATAGGTGCAACAATAGTGTATCAACTATTGTTTTTTTAAGCCAATTTCACTATTGCAGGCCGGTACTTTAGCTGCGGATTATAGCTGTTAAAATTCGACCTCGCTTCGTCGATAGCGCTCTTCAACTGCAAATAAGCCGGGAGCTTATTGGCCTTGTACTTGATGTTGTCGTTCGTGTTGAAAAGCACGATGTGATTGCAGAAAATAAACTGCTCGATCGGCAGCAGGGAAAGACCGTGATATACCAGCCAGACATCGATGCCGTAGTGCCGCCGCATCGTTACCAGCTCATTCATCTCCTTACTCAGCCGGTCCCGCTCGAAAATCGTTGCATCGTCCACCACCAGCAGGCCATTCCGCATGCCAGCCGGAGACATGAGCCATTGCAGGAAGCCGGCGTACTCCTCCTGCTTCCCGGCGATCTTGCACTTCACGCCTGCCCCTACCGCGGCCCCCTGCCTCCAGCTTTCTTTTGTCTTTGACGTCAGGAACGCGAAGGCTGGATCGTCGATGTTGGCAATGTGTTTGTACACCAGCACATTTTCCCGGTAGGCTTTGATGTAGTTGGCCGTGAAAGTGCTTTTGCCGGCGCCGGGGCTGCCGGCGATAAGGTTAAACTCGCGTTCCATAGCTCTACACGTTGAAAATTCTGTCGATCCGCTCCTTCGTGTTCCATTTTATCAGCCGTTGATACACCTCCGGCTTCAGCAGCGGTTTTTCCCGGCGATCCGCGGCTTTGATGAAGCCGTTCTGATCCTCCTTGAAAAATCCGTTGTCGTCCACTTCCCATTTCCGCGCGCTGTCATAGTCCATCCGGTTCCAGCTCTGCGCTTGCGGGGGCGGCGGCGCAAGCGGCGCGGCCTGCTCCTGCTGGTTGCGGCTGGCCGCAGCAGCCGTGGCCGCCTGCATCTGCTGAAGTTGCCTGCGCAGCCGCTCGTTCTCGAGCCGGTAGCTCCGGGCTTTCGCGGCGGTCACCGCCAGCGGCGTCGTGCTGATGCCCTCCGCGTACAGCACCCGGATGAACTTGTTCACACGCAGCCCCATCTCCTGAATCAGCGGCGACCAGGCCTCTACCAAGAGCTTTTTTTGCCATGCCTGATACTTATACTGCTCGTAGCCCTTCACATGCCCGTCAGCCATGTAGGCCAGGCCCAGTGCCTGTGCAGTTTCCCGCATGTCCATCAGCAGGCCGGCCTGCTTTGCAGCTTCCGTTTCGTCCATCTCCGGGCGCGCTGTGGCAATGGGGGCGGTCGCCGGCACTTCGCGTTCGCCGGTGTCGGGATTTACGACCGTATCCGCGCTGGCCTTGCGCTCTTCCTGAGCGCGGGACATGAAGTCGCTAAGATCGATCGTCCCCGGGCCGCTGTTGTTCCAACTCTGCGGCTGTGTCTGCTGAGCTACCGTCATAGACGGGTCCGGCTGTGTGGTCGGCGCTGGCTGCTGCAGTCCAGTCGTATTCATCGAGCTCTCCGGGCTCGCGCTGTATGCTTCCAGAGATGAGGGCGGGGACTGGTTCAGGTGAAGTGTCTGCATTTTTTAAAGCGTTCTTGATCTGATCGATGATGCCGCGGATGTCGTTGAGGGGAAAAGCTTGCCACAAGTCCAGGCCGCCTCCGGCCATTCGCTTGTATAGGCACAGAATGAAATAGGTCCCGTCATCCGAAATGCTGAGGGTCGCCATCAGCTGGGCGCCGGCGCGGTGTTCCAGCTCCAGCGCCAGCTTCAGCAGCTCCGGGATTTTCTTTTCAGCGAATGCATAGACGTCTATACCCATGCTGGAGAACATTTTCATCAAATGCTCCGGATTAATATTTTTTAGGCCGAACATGACTCTATAGTTATAGTTTGTATTGAAAAACTGAAATGGGAATGCAGCGCAGGTAGCGCCGCTCGGTGGAAACGGAAATAAGCGGCACCTGGTGGAGCTGCTGGAGTGCGCGCACAATGGCAGCGCGGGAAGGGCTGAGCGGATGCGCTGCCGCGATGGCGCAACGGATTTCCGAAATGCTGAACGCACGGCCGCGATCGCTCAAAAGCACTTGCAGCACAGCGGTGTAGTAGTTCAGCGGCGGTTTTTCGGCGGGCATTGCGGAAGGACTTGCGGGCGGATATATAGGCTAGAATTCGGCCAGCTTCGCGTCGATTGCATCAAGTTTCACCATCATTGCATCCAGATCGGCTAACAGATGCGTTGAAACTGAAGTCAATCCAGCGTTATCACTCGAACTGGATTTTATAAGCCGGGAAGTAGCCTCAGCGATCTCGTTCGTAAGCAGATCGCGCTGAAGTGAGAGGATAGAAAAAGACTTTGCAGTCGTCAGCTGTTTAGTAATCATGCTATTGGTATTGGAGCCCGGAAGGACAATAATCGTCTCGGTCGGGGAGGATACCTCTGCTGAACGCGGCCCCATATGGAAAACAGCAACGGGATGGCCGGTAAACTGAGCCAAGTCACCTGCATAGTTCATTGCCGCCGTCCGAGCCGATGGCCACACGACAACCGGCATTCGGTGCTGAAAAAGTGTCGCAGTGCTGCCGTCGAAGACCTCGCCATTAACCACATAGTAGCCGTCATCAGCCATTTCGGTGCATTTTGAAACACAAAGAGACAGGCCGAAACGCTTGCAAGCGCGAAATGCACCTTATACGGGAAAGATTCCGTTTACGGCGCACACTGCCGGCCGGCAGCCCGAGAAGGAGCTACATCTTTGGGGCGGGAATGGACTGATTTCGGGCCGTATTTTGGGCCGTTTTTTCAAAGCCGTTACAATGTATATCAGCAGGTTACGAGACGGTAGACCAAAAGCCCAAAAAAAACTACCTTCTTGCCTAAAGGCAAAAAAAAGCGAAAAAAAAGAAAAGAGGGAGGCGGCCGCCTGGAAAATCGCCAATCTGGCCTTTTGGAAATAAAAAAGCACCGCGTTGATGCGGTGCCTTCGGCGGAGCTGTTGTGCGCAGCTACGCGCGCGCTGGATGCTTAGCGGATCATTCAAGCATATTCATTCGTTTTGCATCGTCTGCTGGTCCTGCGCTCCGCAGATGTGGCCAAGATTCTGTTACCGTTTCTATAGATGCTACGCGCACGGTGATCATTTTGCAAGGTTTGCCGGTCCTTTCGACCTCCGAGCGTGCGAAGTTGAGCGCAGCATAGCGAACAGACTCGTATTCCCCACGCGGAGCCGGGATCCTGTATAAATACCAGTCCGGCGACGACGGACCGATGTGGACGGAGTTTACGATGTATTCTACGCTTTCAAGCATTTGAGAGATTTTTATAAGGTCAATCATTGCTGCGGTGGCAATGAGCAGGTGTACTAAGGAATTATTGATTTGAGTAGGGAAAATGCTGCTGCCGCCACTGCCGGTACCTGTCCGTTTCCAAGGGTTTCAAGCTGCACCAACCTATCGGCCATCCCATCAACCACTCGACCCAGCGCGGGTTCAGACTGCCACCAACCCTGTCTGAAAGTTGCTCCCCGAATGATCCCCTGGCGGCTCTTGCCTCCCTGGATCTGCTGGGGCTGGCATTCTGCTTCGCATCGTTCCTGATAGGCGTCGGGAACATCTCCGAATATGGGGGGCGGGATTGTGAATGGTACCGCGCTTGCTCCATGTCCTGCAGGGTAACCATCGATCGCGTTGGCGTCGGGAAATTTCGGACTGCCTCGCTGAGCTTCATCGAAAAATCGGCTGAAGTGCTGCCGCCATAATCCTGCGCCATAGGTGTGGGCCACATCTTCACCGCGGTCGATAGTCCGGCGCCGCTGTTTCGGCCGGTGCCTGGACGATTGTGATTTCCGCACACGGTCACGGTAGGCCAGAATCCAGATTCTTTTCCGATGGTGATTAGCTCCAATGTCGGAAGCTCCCAACACACCCCAGATAGCATTATACCCCACTTCGGAAAGGGCGCCGAGAACGGCAGATAATCCCCGTCCAGTAAGAGCTGGTGAGTTTTCCACGAATGCGCATGCGGGTCGTACCTCGTGAATGATCCGGTGATATTGCCACCAAAGCCCGCTATCGTCGCCGTCAAGCCCTGCACCTTTTCCTGCCACCGAAATATCTTGACATGGAAAGCCTCCGGAGATACAAAGCTGATCACGGATTGAGCGGAGCGCCTTGAAATACTCTTTGCAGTCTTTGTTCCCTTTACTGAACGTTGTAACATCGTCCCAAATTGGGAAAGGAGGTAATTCCCCGTCGTTCTGTCGCTGGAGTAAAAGTGCCCGCGGATACTCTTCTTTTTCCACCGCGCCGATGCAAGTCCATCCAAGGATTTTTCCGGCGAGAATGCCTCCACCGCCGCCTGCGAAAAGAGCCAACTCATAATTTATGTTCATGGGGTTGTTGATGAATAAAAGCCCGCTGCGAAGCGGGCTGTGAGGTTAAAGTGTAGGTCTGGCGTCATAGTCGCGGCCATATGCGCGTTTCCAAGCGATGCGGGCGGAAGGGATGCGGCCCATGCTGATGAGCGCCACCGGCCAATAGCATGCTCGGGGCCATTCGCGGGATGTGATCCAGCGGCGTACTGCGTGACGCTTGAAGCCTTTCCGGCCCCGGTGGCTGCGGCGGCCCCACCATGCGCTGTCTGCGCGTTCACCTGCCTTCAGATGCCGGCTTCTGAGCCTGCGGCCCTTGTAGTAAATCTTCGTTGCCATTAGTTGTATAGAATTTTGCGGTGACGATGCGGCGGTATCTGGCTTTTGCTCGTTTGTTGAGCTTTTCCTGGTTCTTGCGGTAGTACCGGTGCTGGTAGTAGGTGCGGTTCATTTGCATGGCTACAGGTTTTTAATGGTTGGCGTGAATGGCACCATGGCGCCATTCAGCACCAGCGTGATGAACATCGGCAGCGGATGATAGATCGGCTGCTCTCGCGTCTTGCCCCATTCGATGAGCGCCACGCGGCCGACGCCCTCAACGAAAAAGTGCACTTCTGGGTCGGCCACATCGGCGACGAGGAAGGCGCGGCGATTGTCAGCGCTGCGGTAGTAGGTGAATGGTTCGATGCGCATGGGTTATTTGATTACTTGGTAAAAACGAAGATTCTGGACGCGGCGCTGATGCAGATTTTCCTGTTTCAGCAGTATCTGCTTGAGTCTGTTGTAATCGGCTGGAGAACCGGTTTTAATGATTGAAGTCTTGTCCTCAAATGGTATGTAGTGATGAGACAGGTAGTAGACTGCGTAGTACTTATGCTTGCCCATAGTGCCGGTTAAAATGGTAATTCGGTAGATCCATCCGGATTCGTCGGCGGCTCCACGGCTGCGCCGCCGATTGGCGTGAACGTTAGGTAATCGACGCCGCCGCGCTTGTCGCGGCCATCCGGGCGATGGGCATTGATCGTCAGGCCCTTGATCTTGGCCCATTCTTTCACCCACTTGGTGAAGGTGTTCTTCTTGAGCCAGTCTACTTTCTGCGTGGTTTTCTCTTTGTACTTTTCAAAGAGCACCGTGCTGTCGAATTCGCCGCGGCTAAACTTTAGATTGTCCATAACCACATCTTGCATGTAGTCGATGAACTCTTCGCCGGCGCCGGGCTGCTCATACAGCGCGTTGATCGCGTAGTTTTCGAGCGGGAAATCCTTCAGCCCTTCCTTCAAATAGAGATGAAGGCAATGGGCCATGAGATTGTAGAAGCGACACCACTCCTCTGCATCCCAGCCGGAGAAGAAGCGGCGGCCGAACTCAACCACAGGCGTGTGCTGGTCGTTGAAGTAGTTGGTAAACTCAATGATCTGCTGCCGGGCCCGGGTGGAGCTGCCTTCCCCGCGCAGCGTGCTGTTGCTGGAGATATAGAACTTCGGCGCATCGGCGAAGGGGATGGTGATCATGTCCTTCCCCTTCTTCTCGAAGGTGAACTCCTCCGTGATCATGCCGAACAACCTCGTGAAATCGAATTTTTGCCGGATGTCGTTGAAGTTGATCAGCTGGGTGTCGATGTTGACTTTCTGGAACGCGAAATCCTTATCGAACGAAAAGTTCCGGCCGTCGATGCTGGTGCAGATTAACATGTGCTCAAGTGCCTTTCCCACAAGCGACTTCCCGGAGCGGCCTTCATTCTCCGTGCCTGACCGGAGCGCCTTATCTGTCGTGATAACGGCTTTGGTCAGCACCGGGTCTTTGTAGCGATGCAGCAGGTAGCCCAGGCTGGTGAGCGCTGCCAGATACATTTCGTTTTCCTTCTCCGTGTACGGCTGCTCCGGCGTGGCCTTACGGCCGGTAATGGCGTAGCGCAGGAAGCGCGCGAAGTCGGCATCTTCACCCACAGCAGGGTTGTAGTGAAAAGGCTTTATCTGCTGGCTCCAGATGTAGTTATCCTGCTCCGTGTAGCTGTGGCTCCGGATGCCCTCAGCCGTGACCTCAAGGAAGCAGTTTTTAAAGTAGATGTAGCCGGCATCCTTGGTGTCTTTACGCAGTCGCGGATTGTAGTAGTCCAGACCCTCCAGCATAGACAGGGAGCAGTAGTTTTTCGCACCCCGCCGGAACATTTCCCGGACACGCTTAAACTCTGCGCTAGGGCTGCTCTTCAAGAAGTCCAACATGAACTCTTTCACCTGCCGGTCGATAACGATCTCAACCTGCTTCGCGCGCTTGTCGACCTTGATAAGCTGGTAGGTGTTGTTTTCGCCGCGGTACTTGTAAAAGCCGTTCGACTGCAGGAAGGCAATAGCGTCATCGTAACTGTAGCGATACTCCCCCAACGGTTCCCCGGTCGTGGCATCTACCAAGATGTCGCCTGTCGCCTTGTCGATTTTGCCGACCAGGTACCAAAATTTTACGCTGTCATCAAACGCGCTGTAGGATGCTTCCCCGTCGCTGCTGTACGAACGTTGCCGGCTCCTGGTGCCGCCGCCGCCCCGGCGCTGCTCTATGTTGCGGAGATACTCGCCGTGCCGTGCCGCTTCCTCTGCTTTGTTATAGTGATGCTGCACAGTAGATGCCAGCTCTTTCGCATTGTAGGCCGGCATGTATCGGCTGAGCTCAGCGAGGCATTCATGCATCGGGATACCGTAGCGATTGGCCTGCTGCGCGTACTGGCCCGCGTAGCGGTTATGGTGCCCCGGGCCGGCCTGCACCGTCTTTTGGACGATCTCATGTACCCGCTCCAGGTAATTTGGTTCCTGCCCGGCCGCTATAGCTGGCTTAGGCTGTGCTGCAGGAAAGTCTTTAGGCTCCAGCTCCGGCACATCTTCACTTTCTTTAAACTCATGCTCAAACCACATCTTTAGGACCGAGGCCGGCATCGGCGCCGCCTTCGGCGCGTAGTATGCAGCTGGATCATGAGTAAGGAAGCAGAGCCTGCAGATATCCTTCGTGGACTCATCCACGATAGCTCCCCAGCGAGCGCGGAGCATGTTTGCGAATGCCTGCCAGTTGTACAAATGATCGTCAGGGCCAGATTCAACCTGATACAGCACCTTGATGCCATTCCCGGACGGCGAAACAAATGCCGCGAGCGTCCACGAGCAGTTAATCAAGTTGTGCCAAAGCTCTTTCAGCGCCTCCTCCTCCAGCTCGTCGATGTCGTGACAGATAATGCCGCTGTAGTCGCTCAACCCTTCTTTATTCCGCTTCGTAAAAGTGCCAGCCCACGTAACGGCAGGCAGCTGCTTTTTAAGCTCGGTGCGCTCCTTTTTATCAGCTGCTTTGCGCATTTGATTGACAGCTCCAGCATAGACACTACTGCGCAATGTGGCAATGAGGTCGTGCAGCGATTCCACGCCGTCAGGCATATTTGCCTTGGCGTGGGGGAAGATGGAGACGTAAGGATTGAAGGGGCTGGCAGACATGTGCGGCTTCGACGATATTTTAGAAGATTTCTGCAATCGCAGCTTGATTGATGCGGACGGAAGCATCACAAATTTTCTCCGCAGCACGGTTCAGGTACCACAAGCGCACCCTCCGAACTGAGCCGCTGCCCCCGGGCTCCGCGACAACTTTATCAATCAGGCTTTTAATTTGAATACGCAAGGCGACTGCCTGGGTGTGAAGCAGCTCTATTTCGTCTTTGTAATTTTCCATAATAGGTTGGAGGTGTTTTTAAAAGGCCACCGCAGATTTGCGGTGGCCCGGGATTGTGCTTAGGCCTCGCTGCCTTCGCTTTCGGCATCGCTGCCGCTTTCGCCGCTGGTATCGGCTGACTCTTGACCATCTTTACCAGTGTCACCTTCGGCATTTTCGCTGCCGCTCTCGCTGTTGTTTTCGCCGTCGGTCGGCGGGGCTTCCGGCAGCTCCGGCACCCGGCCGGCGATCTGCTGCGCAAATGCCTTCAGGTCGCTGAATGCCTTGAACACGTCGCTTTCCTCCCCGGCAGAGAGGTTGTTTTCTTCAAGCAGCTCGTCGAGCGTCTTTTGCAGACTGTCGATCTTGTTGAGCAGCGTAGAGATGTCGCCATTGATGTTGTCCAGGTAAAACTTGATTGCGTCGCGGAGGTCAATGAACTCCTGTTTTGTTGCCATGTGTCTATGGTTTTTGATGATGAAAAAAGAAATTGCTGTATAGGATGAAAAGGCGCCGACGAGCACCGCGGTGATTAGTTGAAGCATATATGTGATATTTTTATGAACTCCCGGGCGCCACGGTCCGCGAGCTCCGATTTGATTTCTTCCACGAAATCCCGCTGGATGGAAAAGAGCTTGTAGGTGCGGCTGCTGGGCTCCATGGCATACCCCCAGAAGTGTTGCTGCATGACCACGCGGGCACCGGCCAGGAGAGCGAGTAGCCCATCGATCGTGTAGGCGGAGAAGTTGACTTTTTCCATGGTAGGATCAGAACGGGAGGGGATAGGCCAACGAGTCGACTTGCCGGGCGAGTTTCCTCCCGCGCAGTCGCCGGTTATTATTGTACACCTTCCAGTTCCGGCCGAAGTGCCGCCACCGATAGCCATACAGCCGGCCAATTGCATTGCTGCGCTTGATCATCCGCTGAATGGCAATGTGTGTAGATGACATCTGATATTTTAGATTAGCCATGTTGATTGGAAAGGGTGATGCGCAATTTCTCCGCACGTTTTTGACGTAAATGATCGCGCAATACCGCAGATCGGATATCGCGCATTATCGCCGCTTCTTCAAATCGCTCCGAGGCAACTAGGCGCTGGATTTCATTCTTAAGCCAAAGGAGACTTCCGAACGAGAGGCCTGTAATGGGTTGCGACCTCCTCCTGTCCTCGTCTTCGATGATCCTACGGATTGTATTCTGGAGGTGAATTAAGTCCGGAAACGAGCATATAATGACGTCATCGCCTTGAGCGAATTGCCAATGGCGACTATGTGTGTCCATGTTCTCGAGAAGGTCACAGCGTATTTCCTTTGCCATAATTATTTGTTTACAAGGTCTTCCATGGTCAAGCCTAGCGCATGCGCGAAAGCATTCAAAACCATAACAGGCATTATCGCAGGTGTGTTTTTCCGCTCGTTGAGATATCTATTCTGCGTAGTCCGGCTGATTTTACACTCCTCTCTGACGGCCCTTAGAACCACTGTTTTTTCTTGAAGCGATAGCTCCGCTAAGCGCCTTTTAACATTGTACCTAAAAGGTGAAACGTTGCCTTTTACCAATGGGCGATGTATCATTGCTGGAACATTAGAACGTAAACGATACACCAAAAGTAATGGACAGTCCATTACTGTCCAATACCTAACCCTGAATATTTTTTATGGACGGCGAAAAAGTGCGATCCTACTTGAAGGAAAAAGGCCTGACAGCACAGTCTGTGGCTGATGCGTTGGACATTAGCAAGCAAACGATTTCTGTCTGGCTAAAGTCAGGGACTTTAAATGAAATGCAGAGAAGAGCTCTTAGGGAGGCATTGGACCTTCCTAATAATTTTTTTGACCACTCAATCAGCCAGGTGGGCAAAGGGAATGTGGCAAACTCGACGCTACCGCAGCTGGCAGAGTGCGAACAGGAGCGTGCGGTATTGGCAGAGCGAGTTGCGCAATTAGAGATACGACTTGCGGAAAAAGATGCTACTATTAAGCTTCTTTCAAAACAACTATCGAAATGAAACAGATCGTAACTATTGCCCTCCTTCTTTGCACCCAAATCTGTCACGCGCAGGAATGGTTTTCAACCGATGGTAAACCGCGCAGGCGCCGGCCAACAGTTGGCAGGATGGCTGCGAGGATAATTGTCTACCTGGATACCTCAGAAGTGCCACATGATGTAAAAAGAGCTGGCCTGATCATAATTACAGATACACGAAAAAGAGAAAGAGCGTTCGAGGAGGCAAAAGATGTGGCGGCAGCCTACCGTCTTGAGGCAATATGCTTGCGCCAGGAACGCCTGGAACAGGTGAAACTAAAAGGCAGACAAAAGAACGTGGTAAATATCAACAATGGCAGCTCAGACCAGGTACACCAAGACAGTTGGGTATTCTGGGGTTATGACCTGCCCAAAAAGGAAGAAGAGGAGTAATAATCTGCGCCAGAAACTGCGCCAAACTTAAAACTGCGCCAACTTAGAGCCTTGACAGTAAGCGGATTGCCGGGCTAGGAGATACTCCCTCCCTCTCCGCTTCAGAAAACGCGTGATGCAGATCGCGCGTTTTTTGCTTTTTCGGCCGTTCCGCCGGCGGATCGGAGATCTTGTTTGCTCATTGTCCGGGATGTCCCGCAATCTTGGAACTTTATACCGTGCGGTACGCTTTATTCCTGCTATGTCTTGCCTTTATAGCCTGCAAGGATGCCGGCCATACCGGAGCCGTGCCTGCGGCCATGCCCGGGAGTGATTCGTCCAACCTGGAAACGGCAGGAGATACGACCGAGGCGCCCGATATCGACAGTCTTCGCAAACAGCTGTTCGCCTTCTTTTACCGGCATGGGAACGATACGGTCTTCGATACTGCGGACGATAGCTATGCCATTTATTGGGGCCCTGCCAACTACCCCGGCTATTCCGTTCAGGCAGGCCATCTTTTTAATGACAGGCAATTCCATGCGATCGTTTTTTACGCGGACGAGCGGAGCGCGGGAATGCACATCTATTTACGGGAGGCCGACACCTGGAAAAAGATCTATGAAGACACCACGCTCCATATCACCGGCAGCGGATCTTTCCCGGTGTTTACCGACTGGAACCTGGATGGGACGAAGGATATATCGATCGACGAAACGGAGCCTAACAGGGAAAACCAGAGGTATGCGCTGTGGCTGGTTGACCCGCAAGGCACCGCCGTACATAAGGTAAGAGCATTTGAGGAAATCGAAAACCCGGTTATCGATACCCCCGCAAAGCATATAGTCGGGAGCATGGCCCACGGCGCATCGCTTACACGTTCTGAATATGCATGGGAAGGCTTCCGCCTTGTTAATCTTCAGACGGTCAATGTAGGCTTTGCCGGCAAGGATTCCTGTGAGATACGCTACTTTAAAGGCAATGACCTGCTGAAGGACGTTTACTGCCCTTGCACCGAAGCGTCGAAGCATGTGCCTTCGAAAATGCGGCAAGATGTGAAGGAATATTTCAGGCGGTGAAATAGGTCCCGATTGCGACCGTCCAGGTAAAAGTCGAAAAGCTCCGGTGGGTTACCGGAGCTTTTGATTTTGTCGGCCCGACGAGCGCTTGCGCTTCCCGATTATTCTTTCACCAGGCGGACCTGCTCCGTCTTGCCGCTGTAATTCAGGGTCAGGAAATACGTTCCTGCCGGGAGCCGCTCCAGGCCGCTCATGCCGGCATCCGGATTTGCGGAGGAGATTTCCTGGCTGCGGTGGGAAACGTCCTGCCCGAGGACATTGCGGAGATCGATATCCAGCTCCCCGGCTTCCGCGTTGCTCAGGTGGATTAGGATCTGGTCGCGGAAGGGGTTCGGCCGGATGCTGGCGGATGCCGGCGACACGGCGCGGCGCAGCGATATGACCTGGCTGAAGCCACGCTCGCCGGAGCCGTCCAGCAGGCGGATGCGGTAGTACAGCGAGGCCGCGGTCTCCGGATCCGCAAATGTGTACGCAGTGCCGGAGCTGGCATCGACGGTTCCGATAGCAGAAAAGCTGCTCCCATCTGCGCTGCGCTGGATCTCGAAGCGGAGATTCTCCTGCTGTCCTGCAAGCG
Organism: Chitinophagaceae bacterium; assembly: GCA_030151745.1. Lineage (GTDB taxonomy): Bacteria > Bacteroidota > Bacteroidia > Chitinophagales > Chitinophagaceae > UBA1952. The sequence continues at coordinate 13,788 of JASLDA010000072.1, forward strand.
TCCAGTGCAGCAGGTTGGCCTTGGCCCCGGCCTCGCCCTGGAAGCTCAGGAGCTGCAGGGGCAGGGGACTGGCGCCGCTCCCGACGCCGAACGGCGAAAATGTCGTTATGCCTGTAAGCGACTGCGTGTATGGGTTCGAGCCGCCCGCTGCGCTTGTCGCGCCGCGGTGCCAGCTCCCCGAGTAGTAGTGCGACGCGTAGCAGCTGCTTCGTGCAAATCCCGGCAGCTCGTCGCTGCCGTTCCATTGAAACAGCAAGGTCACGGTGCTGCCGCCGGGGACGCCTTCGATCACCCTCCAGGTCCGGGCGACGGCGTTCGTCGTCAGCGCGGTGGAGTTGGGTGCGCCGGCGGCATCGTAGCTGCCGTAGACGGCGCCGAGCTCGTTTACCGTGAACGCATCCGCCGTCCCTGTATTGGTCAGCGTGACCGGTGTGTAGGAGCTGCTGCTGATCCCGATGGGGAAGAGGATCGCCCCGCTGCGGCCGGATGCGCCGATATTCTGTTGGATGAGGTTTCCTGTACCGTTGATCACGACGAAGCTGCCGGCCGTCGCGCCGGAGATCGCGCCGGAGCTGCCTATCGTAAGATTATTGGCGCCCAGCGTCAGGTAGCCGTTGTTGAGTACGAGAGAGCCGCTGATGGTTATGGGACCGGCGAGTGTTTTGATGCCCCCGCCGTTGATCGACAGGCCATCGTATGCCAGCGAAGGAATGGTCTGGTTCGTACCGTCGAACGAGATTCTGCCGTTCGCAGGATTTATCGACCCGTTGTTCGTGACGGAGCCGCTGACCGAAAGGACATTGGCGCTGCCGGAAAAGCTCAGGCTCGCGCCGTTGTTGATCGTGATATTATTGACGGCGGCGCTGGTGATGTTCACCTGCGGGCTGAAGGTCGTTCCGGAGGGGATGACGACATCGGTCGACGATGTGGGCAGGACGCCGCAGCTCCAGTTTGCCGTATTGGACCAGGCTGAGCTGCTGCTGCCGAGCCAGGTGCCCGGGGAGCTGATGGCGAGCGCGGCATTTCCGGACGTCACGCTGCCGCAGCCGGTCACCACCACGTTGTAATTCGACGCCGCATCCGAGGCACCCGCATTGGTGATCCTGAGCGTGTCGCTGGTGACGCCGCTCAGCGTTGAGCCGGTGCCGGTGGCGCCGTTCGCGAGATTCGTGGTGCCGCGCCGCCACTGGTAGGTCGGCGTACCGCCGCCGGATGCTATTACGCCGATGCTTGCCGTTCCCCCGGCGCATACGGTGGTCGTAGCGGGCGGAGAGGTGGCGATTCCCGTGGCGGGATTGACGGTAATGCTTGCCCGCGCCGTGGCATCGGTCGATGGCACATTATCGACGATGGCATTTACGGTGCCGCTGCCGGCTGTGGATCCGGCAGTGTAGGTCGTCGTTGCAGTGCCGCTGCCGTTAAGCGTCGTCGGTGTGGGGCTCGCGCTGCCCAGTGTGGCAGCGAAGCTGATCGGGACCCCGCTGAAGGCGCTGAGGTTGGATGCCGGGATCGTCGAGGACGCCGAGTTGGTGCTGAAGTCGGCAGTGATGGAGCTGGTGCTGCCGGCGCAGATGCTGCCGGGCGAGGCCGAGGCCCGGAGCTGCAGATAAGGGGTGGACGTGAGCGTTCCGCTGTGTCCTGAGAGGGAGCTGCGGCTGGCCTTATCCGCGCAGGTCGTGGGGCCGCTGTTGCAGCCCCACCAGTTGTTGGATGCCGTGATGCTGCCCTCGTTGTCGTCCATGTAAAGCGCGCTGCCGGTGCCGCTGCCGGAAGTATTCCCTGCAAACCGGTTATACTGGATGATGTACGGGCTGGAGCCTGTGATCAAGTTGACTACACTGATCGCGCCGCCCAGGCCGGAGGCTCCGGGTGCGCTGTTCCCGGTGAAGTTGTTTTTTACTATGTTGACGCTGAATGTCGGGCTGGTGCTTCCGTTGGCGTCCGCGCGGAGGTAGATGGCGCCGCCCTGGCCGCTGTTGCTGACGCTGTTCCCGGAAAAGCTCGAGCCGCTGATCGAGACGGAGGTGTTCGGGTAGGTCGGGCCGGAGCCGTAGGTGTACACGAAGATTGCCCCGCCGGTCCGGCTCTGCAGCGCCACGCTGGCGGGGTACGAGATCGTGTTCCCGCTAAACTGACAGCCCGTGACCGTGAGTGTCCCTCCGTAGATAAGGGCGACTGCACCGCCTCCGCCGGTGGGAGCCGCTATCGAAGGATCCACCGTGTTGTTGCTGAACGAGCAGTTGCTCAGGCTCAGCGCGCAGGAGGGGCCGCCGGATATGATCGCCCCGCCCCCGTACCCATCCGATGTCAGGTGCCCATTGGTGAATGCTATACCTGAGATGCTGGTTGTAACGCCTGAGATGACGTTCGGGTTGATATTGAAGATGCGGTCCTGGTTAAGACCCGTACCGGCCATATTGATGGTCACGGAGCCGGAGCCGGTAATGGTGAGATTCTGGGCCGTGGTCCCGAAGGTGATCTCGCCCAGGCTCAGGTTATAGGTGCCGGCCGGGACGTTGATGGTGTTGCTGCCCCCGGCCGCGTCGGCGGCCAGGATCGCCCCGCGCAGGTTCACGGTACCGCTCGACGAGTTGCCGTCGGCGGTGGTGGTGACGTTATAAGTCGCGGCCTGCGATGGAATGGCACCCAGGAGCCCCAGCAGGATCAGCGCGCAGCATATGCCGGCACTTCGCGTTTTCGATTTGGATGGGATTAAGTTCATGGCGGGTATCATTTAAACGAAATAGCTGCCGGTTACGGCCGGCAGCTAGTGAAAGTTGAATGCGGAACACCGCTAACCTAAAGCTCCGGTGCGGACGTCGTTGCAGGCACTACCCCCGCGGCGGGAAGACGCCCTGCATCGCGATGCAGTAGTTGAGCGTCTGGAACGGCATCAGGTTGTTATGTGGCTGGTTGCCCCCGGTCATCGCCGCCGCCTGGGCATTCATGGGCTGCGCCGTGCCGATCGGTGTAGCGAAGGCGTTCGGCGCCGGCCGGCCGCCGGGATTGCCCCAGACTGCGCCGTTGGGGTCCGGGGTCGTGGCCGCTGTGCTTGCGGAAGGAATGTGGTTATGCGCCGGTATTTGCTGCACAGTCAGGGTCACTGCCGCCGAGCCGCCGGCTTCGCCCAGGTTCCGGAAAGTGAGCCCGGGACCCTGGCCGTTGGCCATGGTTGCCCGGCCCTGGATATTGGGCAGCGCGAAGGTGCTCTTGCCGTCGCCGCCGTATGTGGTGCCGAGGATCGAGAACAGGGCCGTGTTCTGGGAGATGGGCAGGAGCTGGCCGTTGCACAATGCCCAGCCGGTCGGCGCGAAGTTGCAGGCAAAGACGCGGATCTCGCCTACGTATGGTGATGCCATAGTGTTCGGATTTTTTGATTAGTTGCGGGAAGGGAAAATGCCCTGCAGGGCAATGCAGATGTTCACCGTCAGGAACGGAGCCCTGTTCTCATGCGGCTGGCTTCCGCCGGCGTTGGACAGGGCATTGGCTGCCATCGACAGCGAAGCCGGGCTGCCATAGGGGCGGCTTGCAGCGGCGCTGGGCCAGAAGTTGTTATTGGGCGTATTGACGGACACCGCGTTGGAGCTGGCCTGGGCCTGGTGGGTATGCGCCGGCATCTCGGAAACAAGCAGGGTATGGGTCGCCTCGCCCCCCGATTGGCCTATGACGAACGAGTTGCCGGTATGCATCATCGTACGGCCCTGCAGGTTCGGAAGGCCGAAGGTGACGCGCCCGTCCCCGCCGAAGTTGGTTCCCAGCAGGGAAAACAGGGCCTGGTTCTGAGCGATGGGAAGGAGCTGGCCATTGCATTGCGCCCAGCCTTTCGGGGCGAACCCGAAGGCGAATACGCGTATTTCAGAAAGATAATTTTCCATTTAGTGTGGATTTTATGCGGATCGTGAGAGTAAGTGAACGGCTCGCCCGCACTGCTACGAGGGCGTGGGGTAGATGCCTTCCAGGGCGATGATGTATGTAACCGCGAGGAAGGGATGCATGTTATCGTGCGGCTGATTGCCTCCCGCCGCTCCCATGCTGGCCGGGTTCATGTTCACATTTCCCGGCGGCTGCGCGTAGGCGTTGGAGCCGGACGTGGCCCAGAAATTGCCCGCGGGATTATCCTGGCCGCCGGTGCCGGCCGCCATCACCGCATGCGTGTGGGCGGGCATCTGCGTGCTCAGGAGCGTGACCTGCTCCACCCCGGCCGCTTCTCCCATGACATAGGAGTTGCCCTGGTGCATCGGGACGCGTCCGCGGAAGTCCGGCAATGCAAACGTATTTTGCCCATCGCCGCCGTAAGTGGTGCCGATAAGACTAAAAAGAACTTCGTTTTGGGAGATCGGCAATATGGCGCCGTTGCATAAGGCCCAGCCCTGCGGAGCGAAGTTTCCCGCGAATTGCCGGATCTCTCCGACATACATCTCTGCCATAGTGGTAAGGGAGTTTTAAAAACTTGAAAAGAATAACTGTTACTCTCCAAATGTAACCGGCCTCATCATGTGTTTGTAAAAATTGATATAAAAATATTTACCTTCTTTATACCGAAATGAATTTCTGCACGGTAGTCTGCCAGGGGCACGGGGCAGCGTCCGGCTTGGCGATGGATGCCGGCAGGTTCTTATGAAATGATGGAGCTTACGCTTACAGGTCCTCGAATCGCATGCCCGGCCGTATGCCGAGCTCGGCCAGCCGCGCGGCGCTCATCAGGCCTTCGTCGCAGGCGGCGATTCGCAGCGCGATCGCCGTGCCGCCGGCACAGGCTATGATCAGCTCGGGGCCCCGCGCTTCGAGGATAGTGCCGTTCGCGGCATTGTGCACCAGGTCCAGCGGCGCTGCTTCCGAGAACCGGATCACCCGGGTGCCGGAGCGTGTGGTCGCGCCCTTGTTCCAGGGATTGCAGGCATTGATCAGCGCGACGATCGCCGCCGCATCCATCTGCTCCCAGCGGATGCTGACATCGGCGGCGGTCTGCCGCTTCCGGTATATGGCCTGCGACTCGTCCTGAACACGCTGCGGCAGCGGCAGGCCGAAGCTCTGCAGCTTGATCAGCTGCTGCGTCAGGCGCGAGGCCACGAGCGAGAGCTTATAGCTGAGCAGACCGTAGGTATCGGTGGGCAGCAGCGGGATCTCCTGGCGCATGACCAGGGGCCCGGTATCCCAGCCGCTGTCGAGCTGGTGCAGGCTGACGCAGGCCTTCGGCTCCCGGTTGCGGATCAGCCAGAATGCCGGGTCGGGGCCGCGGTACGAGGGCAGGGGACCGGGATGGAGATTAAAGAAACCGAACGCCGGGAGTTTATAGACGGCCTCGGGGATCCTGAAGCTGAAGCTCGCCATCAGCCCAAGGTTCGCTTTATGGCTTTTGAACGCATCCTTCAATTCCTGCGCATAACTCTTGGAATCCAGGGGCAGGATCGGGATATCCGCGCCCTGCAAGGCCGCGCGGGCGTGGTCCAGCCATTCGTCACAATGGGAAGGAATGGCAACGGCCGCCAGTTGCCCGAAATACGCCAGCTCCTGCATCGTCTGGAGCGCAAAGCGGCTGCTGCAAAGGAGTAAAATGCGGGTGCTCATCTTGCAGACTCAATAGCAGAGGTAGGTATTCGTCCATCCCGAAGCGGCGCCTTCCGTCTCGTAACCGGAAAAGCTCGCCCATGCCTCGCGTATCCGGGCCTCTGGCAGCTCTGCCTGCAGCAGCTGCCCGTCCGCCCAGCGGCAGTGCAGGGCCGGCGCCAGGAAATGATTCGTCGCAGGATCCAGCCGGATGCCGCCGCGTGGCGAGCGCAGCTGCGCGCTGCACAATCCGGCGGTCAGAGCTTCGCAGTCCTGTGCCGTGCCGGCCTCCGATATGCTGCGGAGGATCATCCCCGCCTCCCAGCCCAGCAGCGCGAACAGATCCGGCGCGGTGCCGGTCAGCGCGCGGAACGCGGTGTGCAGTGCCAGGTTCTCCGGTGTTTCGGAAGCCGCATCCCAGGGCCTGAATCCCTGGATCCGCAGCGTGGCGCCGGCAGGTATCGCGTCGAGCGCCTCCGGCTCCAGCATCATCGGCGATACGAACAGCTCGGGCGCCGGTTCGATGGCCGCGGCATGCAGCCGCTGGTAGAATAAGGCCGCCGGCCTGGCGTCGAATGTACAGAGCAGTGTCCGGATCTGCGGGCTTGCGGTCAGGAAGCCGGTCAGCGGACCGATCTCGAAGCGTTCGTCGTATGCCTGGTTGTTGACGTAGTTGTAGGCCGGCTGCGCTCCGCTTTCCATGAAGCTGCGCACCATGGCCGCGCTGTGCAGGTACCCGCAATCGTAGAACGTGGTCGCTACGGCGGCCTCGCGCAATCCCTGCTCCGCTGCGCTGCGGCCGCACATCCAGTTCAGGAACGCGTGCTCCAGGCTCAGGTACAGCACATTCGGCTGTGGTACCCAGCCGAGGGGATGGTTCGCACCCGGGTTTACAACGATGAGCAGCTTGTTGGCGGCAAAGAAAAGCGGCTCCAGTAGGGGGATTACCTTCAGGTCGGCGAAGGCCACCAGCAGGTCCACGCCGTCGATGCGCAGCAGCTTTTCCGCCTTGCCGTACACCTCCTTTTCGGTCCCGCCGTTCCCGATGCTGTCCAGTGTCAGGGTTATGGTATCAGTTGCGCCCAGGCTGGCCCGGATGCCGTTGATGAAGTTCAGATCTGCAGCGGGATAGGCCTGTGAGCCCGGGTAGAGGATGCCGGCTTTCATGGTGTTTTTGGG
>JASLDA010000111.1 GCA_030151745.1 Chitinophagaceae bacterium
TTCATGAATATCCTCGTCCTGTACAGCACCCAGACCGGCCAGCTAAGAGACATCGTCCAGCATTTCACCGCCGATATCCGCGAAAAAGCCACGGTTGACTTTGCCGAGATCAGGCTGGTGAAACCCTATGCCTTTCCATGGACGGCCGAGCGCTTCTTCGACGTGATGCCGGAATGCGTGCTGCAGATCCCCGAGCCTATTCACCCCATGCCCCAGATCCTGGAGAAGGACTACGATCTTATAATCTTCGGCTACCAGCCCTGGTTCCTGTCGCCGTCCATTCCCACCAGCTCCTTCCTGCGCAGCGAATGGGCCGAAGTATTCAAGGGCAGGAAAGTCGTGACGCTGATCGGCTGCCGCAACATGTGGCTGAACGGGCAGGAGAAAGTGAAGGCCGACCTGCAGCGACTGGGCGCAAGCCTGATCGGGAACATCGTGCTCGAAGACCGCCACGGCAATCTTACCTCGCTGCGCACTACCATCAGCTGGCTGTTCTCGGGCAAAAAGCAGTCCGGAAACGCACCGGAGGCTGGCGTGACGCGGCAGGACATGGAAGCGAGCCGCATCTTTGGGAGCATCGTGCATGATGCTGTGGCGAGGGGCCAGGAAGCCGGGCTGCAGGACAAGCTGCTGGCTGCCGGGGCTCTGCAGCTTCACCCGGGCCTGGTGCTGCTTGAAAAGCGCGGAGGAAGCCGCTACCCTGTATGGGCCAACCGCGCCCGCAGCCTCGGTGAGCAGGGAAACCCTGAACGCCGGAAGGTGATCCGGAAGTTCCAGCGCCTGCTGATGATGAATATCTTCGTCCTCTCCCCCATCGTAGGACCTATAGCGAAATCGCTGGCCCGCATGAAGGAGTCGAAAATGGCCGATGAGATGGCCTACTTCAAAGGCGTGAGCTACAGGGAAGGCATGCTGTAGCCGGAGCATTCCGCCGCCTTATGAAAAGGCCGAAGCAAGCCGGTCTCATTCCCCGAACCAGCCCTTCCGGGTTCCGCAGGTGCGGAACGAGTTCATGATCCAGCGCGCGCTGGACAGCTGTTCCGCCAAGGGGCGCGATTCTTATCCGGCGATCTTCATATTCAGCTCGTCGAATACGTCCGGCGTGTACGTTGGCTTGTATGCGAACAAGTCCCTCGTCTTATAGTTGTAGATAAACTCCTTCTCAACGCGGCTCTCCAGGGCCAGTACCGTAAACTTGAGCCTTGCCCCCTGCAGCCGTTCCACCTCTGTCAGGACGACAGGCTCCCGGCATTCCCGCAAGGTCTCGCGCATTGCCTGCTGTGCATGAACGATCGCATCCTTCAGCTCTCCTGCGCGCAGGTCCGCGACAGCGTATATTATCAGCGTCTCGATCAGCATCATAGTTGGCACGCGAAGCTAGCAAGTGAATTACAGATTACAATTGATCTTTAGCGTGATAACGGACGCTTGTAAATGGACTTGTTAACGCGGCTCCCGCGGCTTGATTTTCCCTGCTCCGGCACAGGTCAGGCCGGTTACCGGGACTGAAAATAAACGGGCCGGCCGACCTGCATGACAGATCCGGGGCGAAGCGGTTAAACCTTCGTTAGCGGTGAAAGTTTTCCGCAGGATTCCAAGGATTCGCCGCATCTTCGTCGCCGCTTGATGATTTGATTTGCACCTGAGAGCCCCGGTCTTACCGGGGCTTTTGCATTAATGTAATGCGTATTAAATGTAATAATTCATCAAGAAGTTATATCTTCAGCTGAAAGGGAACAGCAACCGGACCGCTATTAAACGCTTACCCGGTGCCTCGGAATGGAGCAAATTGCACGCCCCGCCGACAATGCCTTACCAGCTTCTCTTTTGCCTGCATTCAGAAGACACCGGCACGAACCGCAATCCGGCGCTCGTGCCTGTAGTGGACCATCACGGAAATATCCGGCTGTTCAGCAACCTCGACGAGGTGCACAAGACTATAAGCCGTTTCCGGCGTCTTGCGGACGGACTGGTGTATTACACCATTGCGATGCCCGAGCCGGTCGAGATCGCATTCACCGCGCTGTATTCCGGCCTTTAAGTCAAAGCCTCAGCTCCCGTCCGGGGCACAGGCTACATAATTTTACCGTATTGACAGGCGTTTGCTTAGGGCTCCGGAACGCAGCGTGAGCCGGAGCTGAAACCAAACTGCAGCAGTATCTATGCAAACTATTCCCCTGAACCGCCTGTCGCAGCATGAGCTGCTCCTGCATACGGAACCGTTGGAAGAAGAAATGCCGTACGACTTCCGGAAGCCGCACCGTCACGATTATTTCGAGTGCTTCGTCTTTCGCGAAGGCGGCGGCACGCATTATATCGACTTCACCGCCTACCCGATCACGGCAAGCTCGGTCCATTTCGTATTTCCGGGCCAGGTTCACCTGCTGCGCCGCCGCGGGGCCCGGGGACGGGTGATCATCTGCCGCAAAGAGCTGCTCGCGTCCTTGCCGAAGGAGCTGTATTCGACCATCCTCAACCGCTTCTACTCCCTTCCCTGCGTCTATTTCAATCAGGAGCTTTACAGCGGGATTGCGGCGGCCGAGACCGCGCTGCGTCGCGAGCTCGAGCTCGGGGACGGGCTATCTTCCGGGTTGGTGCAATGCCATCTTCAGCTGCTGCTTGCCGCCTGCATCAGGCAGGGCGCGGAGGCCAACGCAGACACTGCGCAGAACAGCCGCCACCTCGAGCAATACCACCGGCTCTGCGAGCTCCTGGACAAAAGCGAGCTGGATGCCCGGCTTCCGGTGGCGCATTACGCCGCACAGCTGGGTGTCAGTCCCAAAGTGCTGAATGAGCACATCCGCCAGGCATCGGGGAAAACCTGCGCCGCGCTGCTCCAGGACCGGCTTCTCACGGAAGCCAAGCGACGGCTGCTTTATACCAGCGAGAGCTGCAAGGAGATCGCGTTCACGCTCGGCTTCCGGGATACCTCGTATTTCAACCGGTTCTTCAGGAAGCATGAAGGCACCACGCCCCTGGGTTTCAAACAGTACTGGGAAGAAAAATACCATCATTCGTCCTGAAAGGATAATCCCCCCGCCTGAGGCAGTTGCGATATTTACCGAACAAAATATCGCACTATGAAATACGTACTACTCCTGCTCGCCGCCGCGATACACCCCTTGGTATCTGCCGCTCAGGACCTCTATTGGCAAGCCGTCCCCTCGCCGAGCCGCGAGCGGCTGCTGAGCATTTCCTTCGGCGATTCCCAGACGGGATATATTTCCGGGACCAACGGCACGCTACTCAAAACCCGGAACGGCGGCATCAGCTGGAGCAATCAGCCCTACACCGGGATTACGCTGAACGCAAGCT
>JASLDA010000158.1 GCA_030151745.1 Chitinophagaceae bacterium
ATCCCTATACCCGACCAAGCCCGCCAGGTAAATACAGCCCGTAAAGCTATAGTCCATAAACTGCGAACTAAAAACTACAAGGGAATGTTCCCGTGCTTGCGCCTTGGGTTGGTGACCACCTTGTTCTTCAGCATCGCGTAGGCCCGGATCAGACGCTCGCGGGTCACGGACGGCTCGATCACCTCGTCGATAAAGCCCCGGGCCGCCGCCCCGTAGGGATTGGCGAATTTCTCCGCATATTCGGCTTCCTTCTCCTTCATCTTAGCTTCCTTGTCGGAGGCCTCGGCGATCTCCTTCTTGAAGATGATCTCCGCCGCTCCTTTCGCGCCCATTACGGCGATCTCGGCGGTCGGCCAGGCGAAGTTCATGTCGGCGCCGATATGCTTCGAGTTCATCACGTCATACGCGCCGCCGTAAGCCTTGCGCGTGATGACCGTGATCTTCGGAACGGTTGCTTCGCTCAGCGCGTACAGCAGCTTTGCACCGTTGGTGATGATACCGCCCCATTCCTGGTCCGTTCCCGGCAGGAAGCCCGGAACATCCACCAGCACCAGCAGCGGTATGTTGAACGCGTCGCAGAAACGCACGAAGCGCGCGCCTTTTTTACTTGAATTGATATCGAGCACGCCGGCCAGCGCAGCCGGCTGGTTCGCCACGATGCCTACGCTCTTGCCGGCAATGCGGGAGAAGCCCACGACGATATTCTCCGCCCATTCCTTATGCACTTCCAGGAATACGCCCTCATCCACCAGCTCCGTTATCACCTCTTTCATGTCATACGGCTGGTTCGGGTTCTCCGGGATGATGCCGTTCAGCGCATCGCGCAGCTCGAGGCCCGGCTCGTAGGGCAGCGCGGGAGCCTCTTCCTCGCAGTTCTGCGGCATATAGCTCAGCAGGGCCTTCAGGCGCTCGATGCACTCGACCTCGTTCGCGCAGGCGAAATGCGTCACGCCGCTGCGGCTGGCATGTGTATGGGCGCCGCCAAGCTCCTCGCTGGTCACGTGCTCATGCGTCACGGTCTTCACCACGTTCGGGCCGGTCACGAACATATAGCTCGTGTTCTCGACCATCAGGATGAAGTCGGTGATCGCCGGGGAATAGACGGCGCCGCCCGCGCAGGGGCCCATGATGGCGGACAGCTGCGGGATCACGCCCGAAGCCTGCACATTGCGGTGGAAGATATCGGCATAGCCGCCGAGGGAAACCACGCCCTCCTGGATCCGCGCGCCGCCGGAATCGTTCAGCCCGATCACCGGGGCTCCGTTCTGCATGGCAAGATCCATGATCTTGCAGATCTTTTCCGCCTGGGTCTCGCTGAGCGAGCCGCCGAAGACGGTGAAGTCCTGGGAGAACACGTACACCAGGCGCCCGGAAACGGTGCCGTAGCCGGTCACCACGCCATCGCCGAGATAGATCTCCTTCTCCATGCCGAAGTCGCGGCTGCGGTGCGTCACCAGGCTGCCGATCTCCTGGAAGGAGCCGTCGTCGAGCAGCAGCTGGAGCCGCTCGCGGGCCGTAAGCTTACCTTTCTTATGCTGGGAATCGATGCGTGCCTGTCCGCCGCCCAATTGCGCCGCGGCATGCTTGTCCTGCAGGACCTTGAGCTTGTCGTTCATGTGGGCAGCGAAAATAAGCCCTATTCCGCCGTCGCGGCGCTTACCCGGATGCTGATATGCTCCGGGCTGCCTTCCGGCTTGTAGCGGAACGCATTCCGTCCGCCCGGCGGCAGCTTGCCCGGCACCGTATACTCAAGGCTTGTTTTGTGCCCGTCCTCTGTAAGTTCCACATTGAGACTTACGCTGGTATATGTCTGGAACCGGCCCGCGTTCAGGACTTCGCCCTCTATGACCTTACGCCCCAGCAGATTCTTGCGGACCTGGTAATTCACCTTCACATAGGTCGAGGGACTCGCCTGCTCGACAGCCTTGTCCGCCGCCGTATGGACCGCCGGCCGGCCGCGGCAGGAAAGAAGGACGAACAGCGCCGGCAGGAGTGGCAGGTATCGCATATCAGACGATTTACGAACTAAAAATACGGCGGCTACCACTCATCCGTATTCATGCGCACGATATCCGGAGCGTGGATATAGGTGGTGCGGTAACGGTAGCGCAGATCGGAGGCGATCAGGAATTTGAAGGCGGGCTGCCCGACGATCGCTACCGGGTACACGCAGGCCTTGAACTCGATCGTGCCGAAGATGATGTTCTCGTTCCGCGTGCGCAGGCCGCCCCCGATGCCGGGGAAGAAGGTCGCCGCCGTGAGCGGAAGCTGCGGGTCGCGCACCCAGGCCCCGTCCGCGTAGATAAAAGGCGCGAGCCGGAAGCCGTGAAACTTATAGCGCGTATAGAAGATCGTCTCTAGCTGGGCGGAAATGCGCTCGTAGCCCTGGGCGCTGTCGGAGCCGAAGTCGCGCAGGCCGAAGGGATTGTTGATGCGCAGGGGCTCGTAGGTCAGCGGGTTGAAGATGCGGGAATAGGTGCCGCGCAGGTACTGGCGGATCTTGAAATCCGTACCGGAGAAAAACAGCTTGGAGAAATAGCTGGCTCCCACCAGCAGCGTCCCGTCGTCGATCTTGCGGCCGCCGTCCAGGAAGCCTCCCGCGCGCAGGTAGTATTGCGTGAACGAGCCCTGCCGGCCGGTGACGTAGTAGTCGCCCGTGATACCCACATAAGGCCGGCTGAGCTCACGCTGCTTCCACCAGCCGGCGGTCAGCGAGATATTGTAGCCATAGGGCACGTCTTCCGTTATGCCGAAGCCGTAGATGTACTGCGTCTTGATAAAGTCCTGCTTGAAGAATGTGAACTGCGCCAGGATGGCCTCTTTGTTGTTGTAGATGGGATCGAAGCGCTCGCTGAAGACGGCGGGGTTGTCCGTGAACTTCTGCCTGAAATAGCGCAGGGACAGGAACTTCCGGTCGCGGATGGAGCTGTCGTGCTTCATGATATGGCGCAGGCTCAGGTTATAGCCGCCCCAGGCGTCGACGATATTGTACGCGTAGTCGTACCAAACGCTGTCCGGCGTGTTGAAGGAATTTATGGCCCTGTTCGTGCTGAGCTCAAGCGCCCCTGCGAAATAATTGTACGGCGAAGGCAGGGGCCTGTCGATGCG
>JASLDA010000159.1 GCA_030151745.1 Chitinophagaceae bacterium
CATCGATCAGCTGGATATGAGTACGGAACAGGAAGGTGTTGGTCAGCGAAATATTGATCTTGTTCTCATCTCCGAGACTGAAACGTGCCGGCATCAGGCGTACACCTTCAACCTGCCCTTTGCTAAAAAAAAGCAGCGCATAATCTGCTACCGTCGCGGTGAGTATTCCGATGGTCAGCATCTCTACCGGGAACAGCAGGTGCGGAAAGAAGAATGCAACGAAGAACAGCACCGCACAGCCGGCCATGATGAGGTACCAGCGTGTGGTGAGGAACAGATCTTTTATATAACCTTTACTTTTCAAAGGAGTTGCTTATCTGGTGTGCGGTTAACGGGGAATTTCAAGGCGGGCTACCAGTTCTTTCAATACTTCATCCGGGCTTAGTCCTTCCATTTCCCGCTCAGGGGTAAGGGAGATCCTATGTCTTAATACCGGCGCTACGCTTTCCAGGATATCTTCAGGGATCACGAAAGAGCGGCCTCTTAATACGCCGATGGCTTTTGAAACCTGTAACAAGGCAATCGATGCGCGCGGCGATGCACCTAAGTAAAGGGAGCGGTCATTGCGGGTTTCCCATACAATACGGGCGATGAACTGGATCAGTTTTGGCTCCACATGTATCTGCCGTATCTGCCGGCGGGCTTCCGCCAGCGCTTCAGGAGTGACCAGCGGCCTTATTTCATCGAGCAAGGCAACGATCGGCTGCTGATGCTGGCGTTCCAGTATTTTAACCTCTTCTTCCAGCGACGGGTAGCCGATCACGATCTTCATCAGGAAACGGTCGAGCTGGGCTTCGGGAAGACGGTAAGTGCCTTCATGCTCTACGGGGTTCTGGGTGGCGATCACCATGAATGGCGGCTTCATCATGTAGGTGGTGCCGTCGATGGTCACCTGCCGTTCTTCCATTGCTTCAAATAAAGCAGCTTGTGTTTTAGCCGGCGCGCGGTTGATCTCATCGATCAGTACAATATTGCTGAACAGCGGACCTGCTTTGAATTGGAAGCTGCTGGTCTGCGGGTTAAAGACAGAGGTGCCGATCACATCACTGGGCATCAGGTCGGGGGTGAACTGTATCCTGGAGAACTGCGCATCAACCAGCTTCGCGAGCAGCTTTGCAGAAAGGGTTTTGGCCACACCGGGAACCCCTTCCAGCAGGATATGCCCGTCGGCCAGCAGCCCGGCCAGCAGCATTTCCACCATGCCGGCCTGCCCTACGATGATATCGCCGATGGCATCCTGTATCCGGTCCGTAAGTCCCGTAAGCGGGCTTTCCGGGCCATCGTGCCGGTTTTGGGAAATATCCGCAGACTGCTGCTCGAAGGATTCGTAGCCCGGTGTAATTGCTTCCATGATATCGCTGAGGTTTACTTGTAGAATGATTGAATGCGGCGGTAAAGCTCATGCAGGAACTCCGGAGTGCCGCTGACGCTGCCGAGGCGCATCTGGTGTATAATATCTATCAGCTGCTGTACTTCCGCCTGCGTTTTCCCGCTTTTGCGGCTGAGGTGCTCCACGAAGGCCTGGTCGAGCTTCGAAGTATCGAGATAGTAATTGGCGCGCACCCATTCCAGGAAATGCTGCACCATCTTTTCGGCAAGATTCAGGTGATCTCCTTTGTTGAAATACAGCCGTCCCACGGTTTCGACGAAAGAGACGGACGCATTCTCCAGCGGCGGGATCACCGGGATGATCCGCTGCCGGCGCTTGACGCTGAAGAGCACGTACAGCAGCAGCGTCAGCGCCGCGATCAGCAGCGCGTAGCGCATCGCCGGGTATTTCAGCAGGCCGGAGAGCGTGCTGCGCTCGGCTTTGCGCTCGAAGAACTCATTCCAGTAGACCCTGGAAATATTTGCCGGGAAACTGTGCCAGATACCGTCCAGGTAAGGCCGGTTCTCCGGCTGCAGCAGGAAGTAATTGGAAAGCGCCAGCGGCGCGGCATGCAGGCTTAAATGCCCGCTCCCGATGCGATAACGGATAAAGTCCGGCCCCTGCCTGGAATGCCCCAGGATCTCCACGACGGTGTCTATACCGGCCCTCAGGATGGCTGCATCGGCGGTATCGAACACCTGGCCGGGGTCGCTGCCGGATTCCTCCTCCTGCTGCGGCCCTTCTCCCGCAATACCGGGACTGACAGCCGTATCGGCCGTATCTCGGATCCCGGTTTCGAACCAGCCGTTGATATAGCGGCCTGTAAAGCCGTATCGCTCCGCCGTATCCCGGCCCAGGCTCAGGCTGCGCTCCGAGCCTGTCCCCGTATTCCAGGGGCCGAGGGGGTATTTTTCATTTCCCTCGCGCTGCAGCCGCAGGCGCAGATCCCTGCAGATCTTCGGATCCAGGCTTGCCGCCAGCAGGAACACTTCGTTCCCGCTCCGCACGAAGCGAAGCAGCTTCAGCCATTCGGCTTCCGTCAGCCGGAATTCGAGTCCCAGCAGCACCATCATGTGCATACTGTCGCTGTACGTGTTTTCGGGCTCGTCCAGGCCGGTATAGTGGAAATACCGGGTAAGCGCCTCCCGCTTCGCCCCGGGAAAATAATCGGGGAAGCTCTCGTAAGCCACCGAGCTGCCGTAAGGCGTCCGCTTGGTATGATCCAGGCTCACGCTCCAGTCGATACGCTCCTCCCCGGCCCCGTCACGGCAGCCGCCCAGGCCCGTCAATACGAGAGCCAGGAGGGCAAGGATCGGGTATAATGCAGCGCGCTTCATGTGCCGGGAATGGACCGCAGGAATTGTTCGAGATTGTCCAGGTAAGCCGACATCCCGCCCGCATCCGGGACGAAGCCTCCGTACCAGGCGAATTCGTAGACGCGGGTCAGGTTGCGGAACCCGGGGCGATATCGTTCGCCGAGCTCGCGGTAATATGCGATATTGGTTTTGTCCGGACGGAAGCGGATCAGGTCTCGCCCCTGCAGCTGCTGCAGTACGTGCAGGTAGCCGAAACGAATGGCCTGGCGCTGCTCGCCGGCCGCCAGGGCCTCACGCATCCGCGCCGCCCAGTTGAGCTCCATCAGGCCTTCCTCGGAGAGCTCCGACGAATCGTCAACCACCTCGGCCTTGAGGTCCCGCCGGCTGAAAAGCCGGCCTTCGCCGGCGATGACCCGGTAAACGATATACGCGACCAGGACGAACAGCAGGCTCCAGAGAATGATCTTCCCGGGCGTCGTCAGGAAAAAAGCGAAAAAGAGGCCCAGTGCCCTGATCCATGCCGGATCTTCCCTTAGCGGCTCCTGACGCTCGACGAACTCGTGCTTCGTCCTGTAATTGTATTCGTCGTTGCTCGTAGCCTGGAGCCAACGCGCCTCGGAGGGGAGCTGCCGGTTGTACACGACGGGCCAGGGCGGATAGTTGTCCGCGTCGTCTTCTGTCGCGTAGGTGGTATCGGCCGCAGCCTCCACCTGGTCAGTGGCCTCCCGGGGACCGCTTTCCGAGAACGTCGTATCCGGGTCCTGGAACGAGGCCCCGGCCCGACCTGCACAGCAGAGCAGCAGGGTGCAGCAAAGAACGATTCGCTTAAGCTCGCTTCGCATGATCCGGCAGCGCCCGGCCCAGAAGCCAGGGATAAAAGACATAGTAATACAGGATGAAGCCCAGCGATCCGAACAGGATGGCCAGACTGGCTGCCAGGGGCATGCCGGTGTGCCGGGTGACGAAGCCCTCGAAGAATGCCGCGACCAGGAACACGGGGATCTGTCCGACCATGATCTTCAGACCGTCCTTGACACCGCGCTGCAAGGACTGCAGGCGGGTAAAGGTTCCGGGGAATAGTATGGAATTGCCCAGGATAAGCCCTGCGGCGCCCGAGATGACGATCGCCGAGATCTCCAGGGTGCCGTGGATGAACACGACCAGGAAGAAGCGGGTGCCGAGCCCGTGCTGCACGAACATATGCTCGAAGACGCCCAGCATCAGGCCGTTCTTGAAGAGGTAGTAGATCGTTCCGACGGAGCAGGTCAGGCCGAGGATAAAGCAGTTGAAAGCGACGCCGAGATTATTGAGCGCGATCTGCAGGAACAT
>JASLDA010000153.1 GCA_030151745.1 Chitinophagaceae bacterium
TTCATGTCATGGTGAGCGGAGGTTCGGGTTCGGGCGAACCGGAGTCGAACCACGACATGAAAAGCCCCGGAGAGCCACCGGGTTCATGCCGTCCTTCGACTGCGCTCACCCTTCGACAGGCTCAGGGTGACAGGGACGAAAAGCAGTGCAGATCCCATTGTCACGTCCCTTATGATTGCGGCGGGCTGCATAAACTTCTGGATTACATTGATCGATTTTGGGGAGAGACTCTTTAGTATATATAGTCGATGGGAGACTGCTTGCGGTTGGGTGTGGATAAAGCTTTGATCCCGGGAATTCTGTTCGTTGTTCCCGCCCCTGATCATGTATTTCCAACGCAGCGAAGCGAGGTGGGCTGTTGGCCGGTTCTTCTATCGCGCAAATCATGGTTCAACAATCCCGGTTCTTTTTCCCGTCTTATCTTCAGCCGATGAAGCTCCTGCCCCTCCTGTGCTGCCTGTTCCTCAGCTTCACCGCGTCCGCACAATCGTATTTCCAGCAACGTGTCGATACGCGCATCGACGTGCAGCTCGACGATAAAAAGCACTTTCTCCGCGGCTACGAGCAATTCGACTATACGAACCGCTCGCCCGATACGCTGACCAGCATCTACCTGCATCTCTGGCCGAACGCATATAGCACAGACCGGACCAAATTTGCGGAGCAGCAGGTCCTGAACAGGAGCACGGGCTTTTATTTCAGCAAGACCGAGGACCGCGGGTATATCGACAGTCTCGAGTTTCAGGTGGACGGCAGCAGCGCCTCCATCACGAATATCCCGGGCTATCCCGATATCGTGCGCCTGGAGCTGCCTGTCGCATTGCTTCCCGGCGGGAAAGTCACGGTATCCACCCCTTTCCGGGTGAAGATCCCCAAGGTGTATTCGCGCATGGGCCACAGCAGGCAGGCCTACTATATCTCGCAGTGGTTTCCGAAGCCCGCCGTCTACGACCGAAAAGGCTGGCACCCCCCTCCCTACTCGGACCAGGGCGAATTCTTCAGCGAGATCGGCAGCTACGACGTGGCCATCACCCTGCCGAAGAACTATATCGTGATGGCTACGGGCAATTGCAGCGACGCGGCCGAAAACGCCTGGCTGGACAGCCTGGCCAGCCTGCCTTTTCCGGACAGCAACCGCTACTCGGACCGCAGCCGCCGGGATTCCTTCAACCGTTTCCCGGCCTCGGCGCCCGAGCTGAAAACGGTCCATTTCCACGAAGACAATATTCACGACTTTGCCTGGTTCGCAGACAAGCGCTATATCGTGCGCAAAGACACCATGACCGTCCAGGGCGCCGGCGACATTCCCACGCATACCGTATCTATCTGGGCGGCCGTGCTTCCTTCCGAAAGCCGCTACTGGCGCAAGGCGACGAGCTATATGAAGCAGACGGTCGCCTACCTGAGCGAGCACGTCGGGCCGTATCCGTACAATACCGTGAAGGCCGTGGAAGGCGATATGAAAGCCGGTGGCGGCATGGAATACCCGACGATAACGGTGATCGACCGCCTGGCTTCACGGAGCCAGGTCACCGAGGTCATCGTACATGAAGTGGGGCATAACTGGTTCTACGGCTTGCTGGCCAGCAACGAGCGGGACCATGCCTGGATGGACGAAGGGCTGAACACCTACTTCGAGCAGCGCATCAGCCGCAGGATCAAGGTCCCGGAAGACAATGCCATCGAGCGCTATACGAACCGGGTCGAAGACGTGCTGTATTACAACGCCGCCTCCTCGGGTATCGATCAGCCTCTGTCGCAGACTTCGGCGCTGTACACCAAATACAATTACGGCCAGGACGTATACTATAAAACCGCGCTGCTGCTGCGCTGGCTGGAAGATTATATGGGCCGCCCGCAGTTCCGCGCGGCGATGAAGGACTATTACGAGCAATGGCATTACCGGCATCCCTACCCGGAAGATATGCGCGCGGTGTTCGTAAAGCATACGCCGAAGTCCATAGACTGGTTTTTCGACGACGCCCTGACTACGGAGCGCCCGATAGACTTCTCCATCAAGAGCGTGCGGCACCGCGGCGACTCGCTGCAGTTCCGCATCCGCAACCGGAGCGGGTTCGCTGCGCCGGCCCGCATCAACGCGCGGCGCGATTCCGTCAATATCGACAGTCTCTGGACCGCGCCGTTCAGGCACGACACTACCGTCAGGATGGCAATGACCGATGCCGATGTCTGGCGCATCTCGGCCAATATCCCGGAATATAAGATCGGCAACAGCTTCTATAAGCCGAAAGGCCTGCTGCATACACGGCAATACGGCATCGGCATCGGAACCGGCCTGGGCCGGCAGATGAGCACCAAGACCTACCTGCTGCCAGCGCTCGGCTACAATATGTACGATGGCCTGGGCGCGGGACTGCTCATACACAACCTGACCGTGCCGCAGAACCGCTTCCGCTACGCCCTGGCGCCGATGTACAGCTTCGGCTCCAATACCTTTACCGGCGCGGGATCCGTCGGGTATTGGTTCTACCCCAGACATTTCTTCCAGGAGATCGTGCCGCAGCTGGATGCGAAGAGCTTCCACTACAACGAGACCTCTTACAATATCGACCACCGCCTCGTAGCCAGGTACACCAAGCTGGCGCCGTCGCTGACCTTCGTTTTCAAGAACGCCAGTCCGCTGAGCGCCGTCACGCGCAGCCTTACCCTGAAAGGCTACGCGATCACGGAGGAAAATTTCAGCTTCACGCGTGCGGACACCGGCCAGCCCTACAGGGCTTCGATGGGCGAAACCGTGGAGAAGACCTACGGCCTGCTGCGCTACAGCCATCGCAACGACCGCACCTTCAACCCCTTCTCCTACACGTTCGAAGGGCAGGTAGGAAGCGCCTTTGTAAAGCTGGGACTGGAAGCGGCAGTACGTGTAGACTATAACACGCGGAACAAGGCGCTGTATGTACGGGGATATGCCGGCAAGTACTTCGGCCTGCAGACGGGCTCCTCCGGCGACGACTCGCGCTACTGGCTGAATACCGGCTATACCGGCGCCGCGGACTATCTCTACGACGGGACATATTTCGGCCGCAGCGAGCGCGAGGGCTTGGC
>JASLDA010000174.1 GCA_030151745.1 Chitinophagaceae bacterium
GATCGTTTTCCCCGTATCGCGTTTCCCGAGTTCCGTCGCTAGCTTCACGCGTTGGGCCTCTCCGCCGGAGAGCGTCACGGCGTTCTGCCCCAGCGTCACGTAGCCCAGGCCCACGTCCTGCAGCGCCTTGATGCGGCGGTGCAGCCAGGGTACATTCACGAAGAATTCCACGGCATCGTCGACGGTCATGTCCAGCACGTCTGCGATGCTCTTGCCCTTGTAGCGGATCTCGAGCGTCTCGCGGTTGTAGCGGCGGCCGAGACATTTATCGCAGGGGACGTACACGTCCGGCAGGAAGTTCATCTCGATGACCTTGATCCCGCCGCCGCGGCATTCCTCGCAGCGCCCGCCCTTTACGTTGAAGGAGAAGCGGCCCGCGTTGTAGCCGCGGATCTTCGCTTCCGGGACCTGCGCGAACAGGCTGCGGATCTCCGTGAAGAAGCCGCAGTAGGTAGCAGGGTTCGAGCGCGGCGTGCGCCCGATGGGGCTCTGGTCGATCTCGATGACCTTGTCGATGTTCTCCAGCCCTTCCAGCTTCTTGTAGGGCATGGGCTGGGCCTTGAAGTTATGGTAGCAGTGCCGCCCCAGGATGGGGTAGAGAGTCTCGTTGATGAGCGTGCTCTTGCCGCTGCCGGAAACGCCGGTCACGGCGATAAATGTGCCCAGCGGGAGCTCGATGCTCACGTTCTTCAGGTTGTTGCCGGTGACGCCTTTCAGGACGATCTTGCTGCCGTTGCCCTTGCGGCGCTCCTGCGGCACCTCGATCGCGAGCCGGCCGTTGAGATAGCCGGCGGTCGTGGTGTCTCCCTGCAGCATCTCGGCCGGCGTGCCCTGGCTCACGATACGGCCGCCGTGCCAGCCCGCGGCGGGACCCACGTCGATCAGGTGATCCGCGGCAAGCATGATGTCCTTGTCGTGCTCCACGACCAGCACGCTGTTGCCGGCGTCGCGGAGGTTCTGCAGGGCGGTGATGAGCCGGTGATTGTCCCGCTGGTGGAGGCCGATGCTGGGCTCGTCCAGGATATAGGTGATGCCCGTGAGCTGGGAGCCGATCTGCGTGGCAAGCCGGATGCGCTGGCTCTCGCCCCCGCTCAGGGTGCGGGTGGGGCGATCCAGCGTGAGATAGTGCAGGCCTACGTCCAGCAGGAAGTGCAGCCGGTCGCGGATCTCCTTGAGGATGTCTTTCGCGATCACGTTCTGCTTTTTGCTGAGCCGCTCTTCGAGGCCTTCCATCCACTCGCGCAGCCCCTGCAGCGAAAGGGCGGCCAGCTCGGCGATATTCTTCGCATCGACCTTGAACCAGAGGCTTTCCTGCTTCAGGCGTGCGCCGTGGCAGGAGGGACAGGTCTGGAGCAGCATATAGCCCTCCGCCCATTCGCGGATATGCTCGGAGGTGCTTTCGTTGAAATAGCGGAGCACGGTGTTGACGATGCCTTCGAAGTTGTGCTGCGTGATTTCCTGCGCATAGCTTTCGAGGTTATCGCTCGAATAGGTGATCACGCCTTCCTCGTTGCCGAAGTGCAGCATGTTGCGGTGCTTTTCGCTCAGCGATCCGAAGGGCTCCGTGGCGGAGATCTTGTTCTTCTTCGCAAACTGCAGCGCCTGGTTGAAGGTCCAGGAATCGCGCTCGCCGCCGAGCGGGGCGATGGCGCCGTCCTTGATGCTCTTCGAAGGGTCCGGTACGATCTCCTCCATGTTCACCTGGTAGATGCTGCCGAGGCCCTTGCACTTCGGGCAGGCGCCGTAGGGGGAGTTGAACGAAAAGGTGTTGGGCGAGGGTTCCTCGTAGGAAATGCCGGTGTCGGCGCACATCAGCTGCTTGCTGTACTGCGAAAGCTTGCCTGTGTCCGCGTCCAGCACGAACATCAGCTCCTTGCCGGTCTGCAGGCTCTGCTGCACGGAGGTGCTGAGCCGCGCCGCGCTTTCGTCGTCCACCACGATGCGGTCTATCACCACCTCGATCTCGTGGATCTTGTAGCGGTCCACCTGCATGCGCTCTTTCAGATCCCTGATCTCGCCGTCGACGCGGACCTTCAGATAGCCTTGCTTGCGCAATTGCTCGAACAGCTCGCGGTAGTGGCCTTTCCGGCCGCGGACTATAGGCGCCAGCAGCACGATGCGGCGGCCGGAGTAGTGCTCGCGGATATGCTGCACGATCTCCTCCTCGGAGAATTTGGTCATCTTCCTGCCCGTATTGTAGGAATAGGCCTCGCCGATACGCGCATACAGCAGGCGCATGAAGTCGTACACTTCGGTCACGGTGCCCACGGTGGAGCGCGGGTTGCGGTTGGTGGTCTTCTGCTCGATGGAGATCACCGGCGAAAGGCCGGAAACCTTGTCCACATCGGGCCGGTCGAGGTCTCCCATGAACTGCCGGGCGTAGGCCGCGAAGCTCTCCATATAGCGGCGCTGCCCTTCGGCGAAGATGGTGTCGAATGCAAGGGATGACTTGCCGGAGCCGGAGATCCCGGTGATCACGACAAGCTGGTTTTTGGGAATGGATACGTCCAGGTTTTTCAGGTTGTGCACACGGGCGCCCTGAACTTCAATCATGTCTTTACGGTCTGTAAAAACGGCATCGTTCTGCGTCATAAATCTCGTTCTTCAAAAATAGGACAGTCCGGTGGAGTTTGCAGTTCGCAGCAGGCAATTGCACAATGGGCAATTTACAATGGGCAAGACAGGGGCTGGGGGTGGGGAATTTTGGG
>JASLDA010000196.1 GCA_030151745.1 Chitinophagaceae bacterium
CGCTTCCATGATGCGCTTCAGGCTGTCCGTCGTTGCAAGTCCGAAGGCATACCGCTGCTGGTAGCTGCGGAGCCCGGAGAAATAGGCAGCATCGTTCGGGGCGAGGTAGCGCAGCATATGCGCCACGGCCGCTCCTTTGTCATAGGTCAGGCGGCTGTCGAAGATGCGCGACACATCGCTCGTATCGTCGACATACACGGAGCCGCCGGCGGAGCTGAGCACGCGGTTGAACACGGCGGTACGATAAGTCTGGGCGGCGGCCTTGCCCCGGAACTGCTCCACGAAGAGCTGCTCGCAATAGGATGCGAAGCCTTCGCTCAGCCAGATGTCCCGCCAGGATGCGTAGGTCACGTGATCTCCCCACCACTGGTGCCCGAGCTCGTGCGCGATCAGCGGGGTCGTGAAGGCGCCCAGCGTGGTCATGGTCTGGTGCTCCATTCCGCCGCCGAGCGGGGCGATGCAGTGCCCGTATTTCTCCTGCCAGAACGGGTAGCGCCCGAACAGGGATGAGAAGCGGTCGACGATAAGCGGCGTGCTGTCCAGCGCGGGCTTGTAGGCCGGGTTGAAGATCGCCGTATCATAGATATAGTGCACTACGGGCATCGTATCGGTGCTGCCGCTGAAATGCAGGGTCTGCGTATAGGATACATACGGAGCCACGGCGAAGGAGATCAGGTAATATTCGATGGGATAGCGCGTCTTCCATTCATAACGGCTGCGGCTGCCGGGCAGGGGCGTAATGCGCTCCAGCAGCCCGTTGCTGCCGACCTTGAGCGAGTCTGCCACGGTAAACCACAGATCTGCGGAATCCACCTTATCCGTGAGGGTCTGCTTGCAGGGCCACCAGTCCTTGGCAAGGAACTGGTCCGAAAGGCTGAAGGTGATATTGGTGCCGCTGCCCAGCACATTGTGGTTGAGGCCGTGAGTGAAAAAGCCGCTGCCGTTCGCCGCGGAGCCATGATACCAGACCTGCGCGCTGAAGCTCGCACCCTGCGGAAGGGCGGCCGGCAGGCTCAGCACGTAAAGATCGGTTCCGGCCAGCGCCGGCGTTACGGCGGCGCCGTTGAACTTCATGGAGTCCAGCGTCAGCGTGCCGTTCAGCTCGAAGGCGTAGCGCGCCATGCCCGCAGCATTCAGGATGCGGCCGGTGCTGAGAGCGTTTCCCGCGATATCGGTATTGCGGTTATCGAGCTGCAGGTCGATCCGGACATGGGTCAGGTCGTAATCCTCGAGCAGCGGCGACGCGCCGGCAGCCTTGGCATAGCTACGCGGCTGATTTTTTCGTTTCGCGATATCCGCGTGGCTGCAATGCGCCGCAAGCTGCAGGCTCCAGCTCAAGGCGGCCAGAAGGGTAAGAATCCGGATCATATGACGCTTAAAGATAGGGCCGTTACGGGCAGCGGCATCCTACCTTCGCGGCATGGCCGGGAATTTCAGCACGACGATCAATTTCGAAGGCAAATCACATCTTGCAATCATCGTTCCGTCTCACCGGCGCGACGGTATGCACTACGAGGTGAATATCACGGGCTTCCCCCGCTTCTGGATGCACTGGGGCGCCATGGACCGCTACGAGGTAGTGCGTCCTGCCGGCGTGAAGCTGCCGGACAGCCTCGTACTCGCGGTCAGCGACGCCATCGAGCGGGAGCTGGAGCGCGGCTGATGCCGGCTACAGGCTAGAACAGGTAACGCCCGTCCGGGCTGTACATCACGGGCGTAAGCTTGTGATTCTTTTCAAAGTAATCGTATTCGCTTTTCAGGTTCACCCAGAAACGCTGCTTGGTCGTATCGCTGCCGTATTCCCGGCCCAGAAAGTCCAGTCCCTTCCTGTCGAAGCGGATCGGGTAGATATGCACCGGGATATACGTCTGCCCCATGATCTTGGCATTCAGGCACAGGGTATAGATCTCCATGATCACCGGATCCGTCATGGGCAGGCAGCCTACCGTGACGCAGCCGCCGTGGATATAGATATCGCCGCCGGGCTTCTGCTTATTGCCCTTGATCAGGTCCGCGTAGTTCGGGTAGTTCAGCAACAGGCTGAGGTAAAAATCCGACTTCGGATTGAAATCATCGATAAAATAGAAACCTTCCGGCACCTGCCGGTCGCCCTCCCAGCGCTTGGGCCCCAGGCTGCCGCTCAATGCGCACATGCGGTAGGACTTGATCAGCTTGAACTGGCCGGTATCGGAAGCCCGGGCCCAGAGCTCGCCTTCATTATGCGCTTTAAAAAAACGGAGATAGATGTTCTTCGCGGGGTAAGGGATCTTCTGCGCTTCGAACGCAACCCGCAGACTGTCGTTGAAACGGGAAAAGGCCTGGTTGACCCGGTTAAAGGAGAACTGGAAATTCCGGAATGTGGTAACATCATCCTGAGCTTTCGCACAAAGGCCGGCAAACACCAAAAACAGCCCGAAAAGGCCGGTTTTCAAACAGGATCTCGTCATAGAGGTTATCGAAAGGTATAAAGGTACAAGCAGAGTATAAAGGGTTTTCCCAAAAAACAATCCGGCAACAATAGCAGGGCGCTACTGTTGCCGGATCTGAGCAGGTTTCGGCTTACTGGATCACGATGCGGTTTACCGAAGCGCGGAGTGCGCCGGTGCCGTGCACGAAGTAGATGCCGGGTGCCAGGTGGCGGGTGCTCAGCTGCACGGTGCCGCTGACGCCGCTCAGGCGCTCGGTACGGGCCACGATCTGGCCGGTGTAGCTGGTAACGACAAATTGCTGCTCGGTTTCGGCAGCGCCGATCCAGCTGATATTGATGAAGTCGTGAGCAGGTACGGGGCTGACGTAGACGCCGGGAGCTGCGTAGCATACCGGGACGTCGAGGGCGGCTCGGGGAACGACGCTGCGGCGGGTCTCGTCATAGCTGAAATCGCCGGTAGTGTAGCTGTCGGACGTACTGGTAAGCACGATGGGGGAAATCGGGGTCGTGGCGAAGTTCATGATCTCGGGGTAAACGCTGTAGGCGCCGACCGGGATTTTTGCAAAGCTGTAGTCGCCCATGGCATCCGTATGAGTCATCGCAACGATACGTGCGGCACTGTTGCGCAGGAACACGAGCACCCCGCCGACGCCGTTGGCGCTGCCCTTATTCGCTCCGAGGCTGATATTGCCGCCGATGAAGCCGGGGCCGGTGCTGAGCGTTCCGCTGCGCATGAAGATATTCTGCCCGATGCTCGATCCGCCGTAGTGGTAGATCTGATTTGCCGTATTCCAATAGGCGCTGCTGTCGTGGTATGTCGGGATCAGACCGACGCCGCTTGAGGCGCCCAGGTAAACGGCAGCCTTGGTGCGGTACACGCCGGTCGGCTTATTGGCGAAGGCGTAATATGCGTTTGCGGTGTTGGCAGTGATCTGGGAGTCAACGGCATAAAGCGTATTGCTGGCGCTGTCCAGCTTGATCAGCCATACCTTGAAGTTATTGATGCCGTAGAACAGCGAATCGTAGCGCACCTCTCCAGAGATGATATTGGCCGGGGCCGGGATGGAAGAGATCGCGA
>JASLDA010000203.1 GCA_030151745.1 Chitinophagaceae bacterium
TCACCACATACCTCAACGCCGGAATCTTCAAAATAACCCTGGTCGCATCCGACCCCGCCGGATGCCGCGACACCGCATACGACTCCGTACGCGTGCTCGGCTACAACGGCGCCTTCTCCTTCAACCCCGCCACCGGATGCCTCCCCCTGCGCGTCTCTTTCAGCCCCTCCGTACCCAATATCCCCCACCTCACCTGGGACTTCGGCGACGGCTTCACCGACACCTCCTCCAACTCCGCGCCCGCCACCCATACCTATACCCGAACCGGCGCATTCCTGCCCAAGGTCATCTTCTCCGACGGACAAGGTTGCAACGCCCTGTCCACCGCACTCGACTCCGTTTACATCGACCAGGTCGCCGCCGACTTCGGCTGGACCACCCCCTGCGCCGATACCCCATTCGCACTCAACGACCGCTCCGGGGCCGTCTATAGCCTACCCAGCACCTTCCGCTGGACCGCACCGGGCGCCACAGCCCCGGCCACAGGCAACCCCGGACGCATGACCTTCCCCACACCGGGCACCTATCCCATCACCCTGATCGCTGCCAATGCCGCCGGCTGCGCCGATACCATCACCAAGGACGTCCTGGTCTATGCCCTGCCCCCCGTATCGGCCGGGCCCGACACCGCCCTCTGCCCCGGCGATACCGCACGCCTCTTCGCCGCCGGCGCCCGCACCTATACCTGGACCGTGAGCAACCGGACGCCCGGGGCCGGACTCGCCTGCCCCTCCTGCGATACCGCCCTGGGCTGGATCGGCAGTGCCGCCCAGCAGGCCGTCTATATCCTGAGCGGACGCGACGACAACGGCTGCTACGGACGCGACTCGGTCCGGGTCGCCATCCAGATCAAGACCAGCTCCTCCACCGTACCGGGCGGGGCCATCTGCTACGGCGGGGCCTTCCGCCTCAGCGCCCAGGGCGCCGATACCTACCGCTGGCTGCCCGCCGAATCCCTGGACAGCCCCGCCATCGCCAGTCCCCTGGCTTCTCCGAAGACCTCCACCACCTACCTGGTCATCAGCCAGAAAGGCTCCTGCCAGGTCGATACCCAGCGCATCAGCGTGACCGTCCGCCCCAATCCCCAGTTCTCTGCCGGGCCGGACAAGACCATCGCCCTGGGCGGGGCCGCCACCCTCGAGCCCCGGGGCCGCTTCGCCCGCATCGAATGGCTGTACCAGGATACCACCCTGAGCTGCTGGGACTGCCGGAATCCGAATGCCCATCCCTATTACTCCCGCACCTACTGGGCCACGGTCACCGACGAGTGGGGCTGCGAGGCGACCGACTCGGTGCGGGTGCATGTGCGCTGCAACGGCTCGCTGGTCTTCATCCCCAACACCTTCACCCCGAACGGGGACGGGCAGAACGACTGGTTCTACCCCCAGGGGGCGGGGCTGGACCGGATGACGAGCCTGCGGGTGTTCAACCGCTGGGGGGAGCTGGTGTTCGAGGGGCTGAACGTGCCGCTGAACAGCCCGGCCTCGGGCTGGGACGGGCGCTACAAGGGCGAGCTGCTGGCTCCCGACACTTATGTGTACACGATGACCAGCCGCTGCCCCACCGGGGAGATCGTTCAGTTCAAGGGAGATATCACCCTCTTGCGATAGCGTGCAGCGGCCATGCCGCCTAAATGCGCTTCGGAAGAGTATGCGGGGCTCAGAACAAGGTCTGCCCCCCGCCCCGGGCCCATTTGCGGCTCAGGTGGTGATAGGCTTTTTCCGTCGCTTCGCGGCCCCGTGGCGTACGCACGATATATCCCTCCTGGATCAGGAAAGGCTCATAGACCTCTTCGATCGTGCCGGACTCTTCGCCGACAGCCGTCGCGATATTGGAGATACCTGTCGGGCCGCCCTTGAACTTATCAATCAGGGTCGTAAGGATACGGTTGTCCATTTCGTCCAGGCCGTTGGCGTCCACGTTCAGCGCGCGGAGGCCGTGCTCGGCGATGTCCAGGTCGATCACCCCGTTGCCCAGCACCTGGGCAAAATCCCGCATGCGGCGCAGCAAGCCATTGGCGATCCGCGGCGTGCCCCGGCTGCGGCGCGCGATTTCCATCGCCGCATCGGAAGTGATCTTCACGTTCAGCACGTTCGCCGCGCGCATGATGATCCCCTGCAGCACTTCAGCGGAATAATAATCCAGCCGGCTCTTAATGCCGAAACGGGACAGCAGCGGCGCTGTCAGCAGTCCCGAGCGCGTCGTCGCACCTACCAGCGTAAACGAGGAAAGGTTGATCTGGATGCTGCGCGCCGCCGGGCCGGAATCGATCATGATATCGATCTTGAAATCCTCCATCGCGGAGTAGAGATACTCCTCGACAACGGTGCTCAGGCGGTGAATTTCGTCGATAAAAAGCACATCGCGGGGCTGCAGCGAGGTCAGCAGACCGGCCAGATCGGCAGGCTTTTCGATGACCGGGCCGGAAGTCTCTTTGATATTGACCCCAAGCTCATTGGCAACGATGCGCGACAGTGTCGTCTTGCCCAGGCCGGGCGGGCCGTGGAACAGAACGTGATCCAGCGCCTCCTCGCGAAGATTGGCGGCCTTGATGAAAATCCGGAGGTTCTCGATCAGCTGGGGCTGGCCGGAAAACTCATCGATCCCCTGCGGCCGGATACTATTCTCATATTCTTTGTCACTGCTGCTCAGCTCCGTTTGCGGACGCACATGTGAGAGATCGCTCATACCGTATAAAATTACGAAAATATCCCCGGAAGGCCGCCGTTCGGATTGCCGCAAAGCCCGTGGGGCAAGGCTTTCACGCCTTTTTAGCAAGCTCCTCCCGGTAAGTTTCCGCCCGCTACCTTTGGGTCCGCAAAACACCTGATTTTTCCATGGAAAAGCAGCATAAGCTGGCCACCCGCCTCATCCACGCCGGCGTCCGTCCCGATCCGCTTTCGGGAGCGATCATGACACCGATCTACCAGACCTCGACATATGTGCAGGACGCTCCCGGCAGACACAAGGGATATGAATACGCACGCACGCAGAACCCGACCCGCGATGCGCTGCAGGAAGCCCTGGCATCGATCGAGAACGGGAAGCACGGCCTCTGCTTCGGCTCGGGCATGGCCGCTACCGATGCCGTGATCAAGCTGATGCAGCCCGGCGACGAGGTTGTCGTGTCCGACGATCTTTACGGGGGCACTTACCGCATTTTCACCAAGGTGTACGCGGCATACGGCATCAAGTTCCACTTCGTGCCGATGGGCGATCCCCAGGACATCCGCCGGTACATCAACGGAAATACGAAGATGATCTGGGTGGAAACCCCGACCAATCCCCTGCTGAACATCATCGATATCGAAGCCGTAGCCGTGATATCCAAGGAAGCCGGCACCATTCTCGTCGTCGACAACACCTTCGCGAGCCCTTACCTGCAGAACCCGCTGGACCTGGGCGCGGACCTCGTGCTGCACAGCGCCACCAAGTACCTCGGCGGCCACAGCGACGTCGTGCACGGCGCGCTGATCATGAACGATTCCTCGCTGGAAGAGCGCCTGCGCTTTATCCAGAACAGCTGCGGCGCGGTGCCCGGCCCGCAGGACTGCTTCCTCGTGCTGCGCGGCATCAAGACCCTGCATGTGCGCATGCAGCGGCATTGCGAGAACGGCGAGAAGATTGCGCGCTGGCTGCGGAACCATCCCAAGGTAGACCGGGTGCTCTGGTGCGGCTTCGAGGACCATCCGAACCACGCCGTCGCAGCGAGGCAGATGCGCGGTTTCGGCGGCATGATCTCTTTCACCCTGAAGGGCGACAAGATGGAAGATGCCCTGCGCGTGCTGAGCGGCACCAGACTGTTCTCGCTTGCCGAATCTCTTGGAGGCGTCGAGTCGCTGATCGGGCACCCCGCCTCCATGACGCATGCCTCGATCCCCGCCGAAGACCGCGCCCGCCGCGGCCTGAGCGATTCCCTGATCCGTCTCAGCGTCGGCATCGAGGATGCGGACGACCTGATCGCGGATCTCGAAACCGCGATAGGATAATCCTCTGTCATCCCGCCCAGAAAGGGATAAGCCGGTATTAAAACATCCGCCTTTGCCGCAAGCCGCGATGAAGGCGGATGTTTTGTTTTGGACTTAGGCAATGCACTTAGCTTGGATAGGATTTGTGAATTGGTGAATTGGTGAATTGGTGAATTGGCGAATTGGTGAACTGGCCTGGGAAGCAGGCTGCGGGCTTGCCGCTGTGATCCCTGTGCAGAGTGCTGATATGATCGGAATTGACTCCAGCCGCCCTCCAATTCACAAATCCACAAATCCACAAATCTTATTTAAGCTAAAGGCATTGACTAATTGCCCAATTGGCTAATTGACTAATTACTCAGTCACATACACCCGCTTCACACGCTGGCTGATGCCGGTCATCAATTCGTAGGGGATGGTTCCCGCCCAGTCCGAAAGCACGCGCAGCGGCAGCTCGGGGCCGAATACGACCACGTCGTCGCCCTCCTGCACCTCCGGTATATCCGTGATATCGACCATGCACATATCCATGCAGACGACGCCTACCAGGGGTGCCGGCTTCCCGTGGACGAGCACATGCGCGCGGCCGTGCCCCAGGGCCCGGGGGTAGCCATCCGCATAGCCGATCGATATCGTGGCGATCCTGCGGTCCCGCCCGGCAGCATCCTGGTGCCCGTAGCCGATGCCTTCACCGGCCGGCAGCTCCTTGATCTGCGCGATGCGCGTATGCAGCGTGCCGATCTGCTGCAGCTTGCCGTCGACGGTATGGCTGCTGTCGATCCCGTAAAGCCCCAGCCCCAGGCGCACCATATCGAAATGCAGCTCGGGATGGCGGGCGATGCCGGCCGTATTGCAGAGGTGCCGCAGCGGCCTGTAGCCAAGCGCCTCGATCAGCTGCCCGCTCATGCTGCTGAAAGCCGCAGCCTGCCGGGCCGTGAATGCATCGTGGTCGGGATCTTCGGCAGCGGCGAGATGCGAGAAGATGGATGCCACCCGCAACTGCTGCGTCTGCTGCAGCAGTTTTGCCAGCTCCTCCAGCTGATCCGCCGTAAAGCCCAGCCTGTGCATGCCGGTATCCAGCTTGATATGCACCGGATAATCCCGGACGCCTAGCGTGGCGGCCATAGCGGTGA
>JASLDA010000262.1 GCA_030151745.1 Chitinophagaceae bacterium
ACCACCGAAAATCTTTACACCGAGGCGCTTGGAATGTGAGTCCCGGCCGTTCTTTACTGAACCTTCACCTTTTTTATGTGCCATTGCTGCTTACTTTATTTGGTTAGTTACGATTGTTTACAAAACCGGTTATCCTTTACAGTTGTGCCGGTATGGTCTTAGGCGATAGCGCCTATGCGGATGCGGGTCAGGGACTGGCGGTGGCCGTTGCTCTTCTGATAGCCCTTGCGGCGCTTCTTCTTGAACACGATAACCTTGTCGCCCTTCAGGTGATCCAGGATCTCAGCTTCCACCTTGGCGGTGATGCCGGCTCCGGCCTTAAAGTTGTTGTCGCCGCCTGTCATCAGTACCTCCTCAAAAGATACCTTATCGCCCGGATTGCCGGCGAGGCGGTGTACGAAAATTTCCTGGCCGCTGGTTACCTTAAACTGCTGACCGGCTATTGTTACAATCGCAAACATGACTTTTCAAAATATTTCGCGCAAAGGTAATACTCAATTGCCTTTCGGTGCAAATAAAATTCAAAGAACTCCGGGGACTACTTTCTGCATCTTAAAAGTCGCACCGCGTATTATCCTGTCCAAGTTTAGTTATCCACCTATGTGGATTACATTTACCGCCGCTTCGAAACCGCTGCATGAAGATAAAGTCATTTCTCGCCCGGCCCTACGCGGCAATCGTCAGCAAACAGATCCGTAAATCGGCTGCCACGGCTGTTCCCGACCAGGATCGGGTGCTGCAGGATCTGTTGAAAGGCGCCCGCAGCACCATCTTCGCCAAGGATCACAAGCTGCGCGAGGTGAGCGACCACGAGGGCTTCCGGCAGGCCGTTCCCATCCGCGATTACGAAGCGTTCCGTCCCTATATCGACCAGATCAAGGACGGGAAGCAGAACGTGCTCTGGAAAGGCCGGCCCATCTATTTCGCCAAAACCAGCGGCACCACTTCCGGTGTCAAGTACATACCGATCTCGAAAGACAGCATCGACAACCATATCGGCACCGCCCGGGCAGCCCTGCTCTGCTATATGGCCGAAAGCGGGCGCCCGCAGTTTGCCGACGGGAAAATGATCTTTCTCTCCGGCTCCCCGGTGCTGGAGCGTGTCGGCGGCATCCCTACCGGGCGTCTGAGCGGCATCGTCAACCACTTCATCCCGCGCTACCTGCGCTCCAACCAGCTGCCGTCCTACGAGACGAATTGTATCGAGGACTGGGAAACCAAGCTGGGGCGCATCGTAGAGGAAACCCTGGGCCAGAATATGACCCTGATCTCGGGTATTCCGCCCTGGATGCAGATGTATTTCGACTGGCTCCGGGAGCGCAGCGGGGGCAAGACCATCAAGGAGCTGTTTCCCAACCTGCAGGTGCTGGTGCACGGAGGAGTGGCCTTCGAGCCTTACCGCGCCAAGCTTTTCGACAGCCTCGGCGGACAGGTGGATACGGTGGAAACCTTCCCGGCCTCCGAAGGGTTCTTCGCCTTCCAGGACTCCCGGAGCAGCGAGGGCCTGCTGCTGAATACCGACAGCGGGATCTTCTTCGAGTTCGTCCCGGCCGCAGATATCTTCAAGGAGAATCCGGTCCGCCTGGGCCTGAAGGATGTGAAGCTCGGCGAGAACTACGCCCTGATCGTCAACAACAACGCAGGCCTCTGGGGCTACAACATCGGCGACACCGTACGCTTCGTAAGCCTGGACCCGTACCGTATCGTGGTGAGCGGCCGCATCAAGCATTTCATCTCTGCTTTCGGCGAGCACGTTATCGGCGAGGAGGTGGAAGCCGCGCTGAACGAGGCCCTGAAGCAGACCGGCTCCCGCGTGATCGAGTTTACCGTAGCGCCGATGATCCAGACGAGCGGGGAGCTGCCCTATCATGAATGGTTCGTGTCTTTCGAGAATCCGCCGGCAGATCTGCAGGGCTTCGCAAAGCTTGTCGACGACGCACTCCGTAAGAGGAATATTTACTACGACGATCTCATCCGCGGGGGCATCCTGCAGCAGCTGATCGTCCGGCCCATGCGCCGCGACGCCTTCATCGAATACATGAAGGGTGAAGGCAAGCTCGGCGGCCAGAACAAGGTGCCGCGGCTCAGCAACGACCGGGGGATCGCCGATAAGCTGCAGGCTTACCGGCTTTAGTTGGAAGCTTCGCGTTATATAGAGTTGGATGAAGTTTGATCAGGTTGGATAATGTTCTTTGGGATGGCCCTTTGCGTGCAGGAGCCTATTGCGGGTGAATCAAGGGGTTGACGTTTCCTGCATAAGCTGAAGGTTGTATGAGCTATGGCAGGCGCCGTCTGATTTGCAGGACGCTTCGCGCGTAGAAGCGCGATCCAGGCCGGTAAACGAACAAAACTGGACAACGCACGGTATAAGTATCTTTCCCGCGCGTTTTTCAGGCCGCTGTCGATTCAGCCATTCAACCATCCAGCCAACAATGCGCAAGCGCCTCGGCATTCTACCCCTCGCAGCCGTCATCTTCCTGACCGTCTCGGGCGGGCCTTACGGGCTGGAGCCCCTTCTGGGCTATGCGGGGCGGGAAGGGGCCTTGCTGCTGCTGATCGTCACGCCGATTCTCTGGGATATCCCGGCTATTCTCACCGTGCTGGAGCTGAACAGCATGATGCCGGTGGAAGGCGGTTACTATACCTGGGTGAAAACCGCGCTGGGGCTGCGTTTTGCCTTCTACGAAGGCTGGTGGACCTGGCTCTACACGTTCGTGGATCTGGCCATCTACCCAGTGCTTTTCGTGACCTATGCCGCTTATTTCTGGCCGGGGGTCGTCGCTTATAAGATTCCCGTTTGCCTGGTCATCGTCTGGGTCGGGGCGCTGCTGAATATCCTGGGCATATCGCCGGTCGGAAAGCTGTCGCTGCTGCTCGGTGCGGCAGTGCTGATCCCTTTTCTGTGGCTTGCCGGCAGCAGCATCGGGAATCCTGCGGCCGCCGCGCCGGTACCGGCGCCTTCGCTGGCTCAGCTGCCGCTGCCGGCCCTGGGCATGGGACTTTATACGGTGATGTGGAACTTCTTCGGCTGGGACAATGCCACGACCTATGCCGGCGAGGTCCGCGACGCGGCGAAAGCTTATATCCGGGCCATCGTGCTGGCCTTCTGCGCAGTGGTCGTGCTGTATCTCGTCACGATGATCGTCGTTGAGCGCTCAGGTATCGATGCCGCGAGCCTGGCCGAGGGCGGGTTCCCGGCACTGGGCCTGCGCATCGGCGGACCTGTCCTGGGCGCCGCTATCGCCATCGGCGGGCTCGCGTCGCAGTTGGGGCTTTACAACGCGGTGCTGCTTTCAGTGAGCCGCGTGCCGGAGGTTATGGCGAAGGACCGCCTTTTGCCAGCCGTGCTCAACCGGCTGCATCCGCGCTTCGGCACGCCCTGGGTCTCCATCGTGGTATGTGCGCTGGTGGTCAGCGTTTTTATCTTCAAGACCTTCGACGATCTGCTGGTCATCGACGTGACGCTTTACGGAGCGGGGCTTTTCGTGGAGTTCGTCGCGCTGATCATGCTGCGCCTGCGGCAGGCCGGGGCGCCGCGTCCTTTCCGGATCCCGCTCCGGATTCCCGGCCTGGTCCTGCTTTACCTGCTTCCCGTCGGCGTCTATGCCATAGCCCTTTGCGGAGCCTTCCTGGACAGCGGCGGAGGCTTCGGCCCGGCGCTGCTGGCCGCGCTGGCGCTGATAAGCGCCGAACCCGCCTGGCAGCTCGCGCGGTATTTCCGCAAAACCTGACCCCGGGTTCAAGGTGTCACCTCCAATGGAGGTGACACCTTGAACCCGGGGGGCGGATCGTGCGAAGCGCCTTGAGAGTAAAAAACTATTTTCGCGTTTCAACGATATATCCCAAGGGTTATGATGAAGAATACGGAATCGAAGGCTGCAGCTGAAATGCAGCGGCAGGCCGGCATGGGCAATCTTCAATCTTCAGTCTTCAGTCTTAAATCCCTTACGATTGGCCTCCTGGCAATTCTCCTTTCCGGCTGCGATAGTGAACGCTCCGCCAAAAGCCACGGTCCGATCCTGCTCGGGGATTCGTCGACCATCGTCACCGAAACCGATCCGGCCCTGCTGCAGGACCGCGTCGTGGACCTGAACCCGGTGCTGAGCTCGGACGACGGCGCCGATACTGCCGCGTCCGCACCGGCCAAGGACACTGCTGCGCCGGCGCAGGAGCAACCGGCCCGGCAGGCCGCAGCGCCGCCGGCTCCCCAGGGTAAAGGCCTGAATGCCGCTTTCGGCGAGGTCACCCTTTTCATTCCAAATATCGAGACCCGTACCTACGGTCACCAGGATCTGTCCAAAGCCCGGGGCGCGACTTTCGAGCTGACCGGCGGCAACCTGGCCGGGAATCAGCTTCGCACGGGAGCCGGGACCGTCACCAGGGTGACGCAGCGCTATCAGACTGTATTTGCCGTTCAGAACGGCCGCGAGCAACTGGACCTGGAATCGTTGGGAAACTATACTTCCGGCTGGGAAACGCTGAAGGGCAGCAACGGAACCTACACCATCGCGGGGCTTGATCCGTCCCAGCTGGAGTACAAGGATGTTTCCGCTTCCGCGATCCGGAATGCCGTCGAGAAGGTCGCAAGGAAGGAGCGGATGAGC
The DNA here is from genome assembly GCA_030151745.1 of Chitinophagaceae bacterium. GTDB lineage: Bacteria > Bacteroidota > Bacteroidia > Chitinophagales > Chitinophagaceae > UBA1952. The sequence continues at coordinate 4,605 of JASLDA010000262.1, forward strand.
CGCCGCGAGACCCAGCAGCTGCTGGATGCGACCCGCCATGTCCGGAGCGTTTCCCAGGGCAAGGTGAAGCTGCGCTCCGTATCCTGGCGCATCGAGGGGAAGGATGCCCGGGGCCGCAGCTTCAATAAGGAACTGCGCATCGATATCCCGCTGAGCTGAGCCATATATGCGGCGGATCGATCTGAAGGCTTGCCGTAGCGTTCCTCTGACCGCAGACGACCGTTTCGTGCTGGAGACGATCTACCGGTCCCGTATCCGGACCTTTTTCCTGGTGTTCGGAGCCCTGACTGTCCTGCTGGTATTGCGGGCAGGCCCCTATCTGGCGCGGCTTGGCTCCCTGAGCCTTGAGGGGCTGATCGGCTGGTTCGTGCTGGTATTTCTTTTGCTGGGCCCGGCCCTGGGAGTATTTCTGAGCGCGATCCGCCCATACCGCAGGGATCTGCGTGCCGGGTTCAAGTACTGCGTGGACGAGGTAATCATCCGCAAGGAGTACTTCCCCTATACGGATCAATATTTCATCGCCCTGGACGATATCCGTCATATGCATCACGAAGTCAGCCCCGAGCTTTATGAGCAGCTGGAAGTCGGGCAAAGTTTCCCTGTGTACTTTGCAGCAAGCTCGCATTACCCCTTTACCTGGAGAACCCGGGTCACCCTGATGTAGCTTCGGTCAGGGATCTGCGGCGGAGATATTGCAGGCTGTATATTTCCGGCAAAGAAGAAACGAACATCGTCGAAAACCATTGTCCTGCGTGAAGCTCAGCGACTTAAAGAGATTGCCCCGGGAGCCGCTTTCGCGGGAGGATCACCGTGTATTGCAGCAGCTGTTCGCCGCGAGGCTGAGGGGCTTCCTTTCAACCGGCGCGATCGTTGTTATCCTGGTCCTCGTCGAGGCGGGACCGCTGGCTGGGAAAGCCCACGCGGCCATTAAGGTCCCCTGGATACGCTGTGCGATCGTGGGCTGCATCCTGGGGCTTTCAGCGCTCGTATTCTACCGTAGGGTATGGATTTTCCGGCGCGACCGCCGGGCCGGTTTCAAATATGTAGATCGCATGCTCGTTATCGGGAAGAATGAGCCGCGGGAGGGCAGGCCATACTCGGTAAACCTGGAGGACCTCCGGTACCAGGGCCTCGAACTGAGCAAGGAAGTCTATGAAAGCCTGCAGCCCGGCGACCGTTATCCTGTAAGTTTCGCTGCGCATTCCGGGCGCCCGTTAAGCCGATTCAAGGTCAAGGTGTCACCTCCATTGGAGGTGACACCTTGACCTTGAATCGGGGGAAGAGCCTATGCCGCTCCGCCGCCTATTACCGCGATGCATTTCAGCTCGATGGCGATGGCGCTGGGCAGGGAATTCACACTGACCGTTGTGCGGCAGGGTTGGGCGTCCTTGAAATATTCCGCGTAGATCCGGTTGTATGTGTGGAAGTCGCGCTTCATATCGACCAGGAAGGTCGTTACGTCTACGAGGTCTTCCCACTTTGCGCCGCTGGCCTCGAGCACGGTGCGGACATTCCTGAACACGCTATGGCACTGAGCCTCGAAGTCGAAGCTCCTGAACTGCCCGTGCTTGTCCAGCTCCAGGCCCGGGATGGAATCGTCCTCGGGATTGCGCGGGCCGATGCCGGACAGGAACAGGAGATTGCCGACACGGCGGGCATGCGGATAGAGGCCCATAGGTTTGGGGGCCTGGGAGGCGTTGATCTTTTCGCTGGATTCTTGCATACGCAAATATCAGCCGCGGACCTTTTTGTTGACCTGCTCCAGGTCCGATCCGGTAAAGTTTCGCCCGGACTTGCTGAAGGTGCTGTATATCAGCGCTCCGCTGCCGGTATTGAAGATGCCGATAAACTTGGTGAAAACGTTTTGATTATAGATAAGATAGCTTATCGGTCTGCTGGTTTTGATCAGTATCTCGTCGAGAAGGGCGGCGGGCAGCACTTTCACGGGACAATAATAGGACCTGAGCACGTCTTCGCGTCCCTGGCTCAGGTTGGCAGGATCGGGGTTCACATAGTCAGGAATGAACCGGGTGTCGCAGGCATCCAGAGCGCATATACCAGGCTGGCGGAATTCTGGTACTCATTGCTAGAACCCTTGCGTTCGAGGCTGAAGAATGAATATCCCGGCTGCAGGATGTACTGCGCCATTTCCTGCCGCCTTATGATCCGGTATGGTGTCAGTTTCCAGGCAGCACGGATCGCCTTATTAAAATCCCCGAGCCGGCTATAGTCCTGATCCTGCAGTACAAACAGAGTTGTTGTGCTCCGCAGGCGAGTGAATGCGTCCGGGTCGATCCGCGTCGGCAGGCTTTCGTCGAAATTCACGTCGCCGATCTGTACCTGCGCGCGGCCCAGCAGGGACAGGAACAGGAGGGTAAGGCTCACCAGGTATTTCATAGGGCCCCCAAATGTAGCATGCCTGTATCCCAGATAAGGGGGATGAAGTTGGATAGTGTTTGATGAAGTTGGATAATGTTCATTATCGGGATAACTGGAATTGTTTCCCAAACAACTCTATCCAACACCATCCAACTTCATCAAACCAAATGAGCCAGACCCGGATTACTAGATCTCAATGCACACATTCTTCGGTTCGGTGAAGAAGCGCAGCGCGTCCCAGCCGCCTTCGCGTCCGACGCCCGAATTCTTGAAGCCGCCGAAGGGGGTCCGCAGGTCGCGGAGCAGCCAGCAGTTGACCCAGATAATGCCGCTATGGACCTTGGCGGCCATCCGGTGCGCCCGGCTTACATCCTGGGTCCAGATCGTCGCGGATAGACCGTAGTCGGAGGTGTTTGCAAGCTGTAGTGCTTCTTCCTCGGTCTTGAAGCGCTGCAGGGTCACCACGGGGCCGAAGATCTCTTCCATGTTCGTGCGGCAGCCTGCATCCAGGTTCTCGAAGATCGTCGGCTGGATGAAGTAGCCTCCTTCGCAGCGTCCCGCCGGGTTCAGGGCATTGCCGCCCAGCAGCAGGCGGCCGCCTTCCTCGTGCGCGAGGGTGATCATGCTCATCACCTTGTCGAAATGCATTTTGCTGACCACTGCGCCCTGCCTGCTGTTCTCGTCCAGCGGATCGCCGACGGTAAGCTTGGCGGCGCGGGCCACGAACTCGTCGCGGAATTTATCGTAGATGCTGTCTTCCACCAGAATACGCGAGCCGCAAAGGCAGATCTGACCCTGGTTCGAGAAGGACGACTGGATCGTGGTGCGCATCATCTTGTCCCAGTCGCAGTCGGCGAAGATGATATTCGGGTTTTTGCCCCCGAGCTCCAGCGACAGCTTCTTGAACTGCGGTGCGGCTACGGCTGCGATCTCGCGCCCGGCGCGGGTGGAGCCGGTAAAGGATATTGCCTTTATCTCCGGGTGGGCCACGATGGCGGAGCCGCATTTGGGGCCGCCGCCGTGAACGATATTCAGCACGCCGTCGGGCAGGCCGGCTTCTTTGCAGATGATGCTCAGCAGGTACGCGGTCATCGGCGTCACTTCGCTGGGCTTGGCCACGACGCAGTTGCCGGCGGCCAGGGCCGGGGCGATCTTCCAGGTGAAGAGGTACAGCGGCAGGTTCCAGGGCGAGATGCAGCCCACGACCCCGATAGGCTGGCGCAGAGTATAGTTGATGGCCTTATCCTCCATGCTGTGGCTCTCCGTGGAGGTGTGCATGATACCCGTCGCGAAGAAGCGGAAATTGCTGGATGCCCGGGGAATATCGACGCGTTTGCTGAGCCAGAGCGGCTTCCCGTTGTCGTTGGTCTCCGCCAGCGCCAGGGCGTCCAGGTTCTTATCGATCAGCTCTGCAACGCGGTTCAGGATGCGGAAGCGCTCTTCGGCAGGCGTCGTGCTCCAGGCGGGGAATGCTGCCTTCGCCGCTCCGGCAGCAAAATCCACATCCCGGCCGTCCGAATCGGGGATCTGGCCGTAGACTGCGCCGGTGGCTGGATTCACATTATCCATCCAGGATTCGCCGATGGCGTCCCGGAAGGAGCCGCCGATGAAGTTTTGGATGCGTTCGGGAGCATGCAGGTTCATGTCCGCGAAGGTACTGTCGGAAGTTTGCAATCGGCACCGGCGGCACCCCAAGCCTATCGTTCCCCGATTGCCTCTAACCTCCCGGCAGTGTGATCGTAAACACTGCCCCGTGCGGCATATTGTCCTTGATGGAGATCCGGCCTTTATGCTGGGCCACGATCTTGGAGGTCAGGTACAAACCCAGGCCCGTGCCCTTGGTCCTGCGCGTGGCTTCATCGCCGATGCGGTAAAACTTGGAGAAGATCCGCCGTTTTTCGTGATCGGGAATGCCGTTCCCGGTATCGGATACCTGCAGGCAAACGCCTTCCTCCCTCGGGCTCACGGTGAGTATGATGGATGCGTTGGCCGGCGTGTACTTGATGGCGTTCTCCAGCAGGTTATGCATTGCCATCTGAAGCAGGAGGCGGTCGCCCTGCACGCTGCAGCCGGGGTCGACATGAGCGGTGAAGCGGGCTCCCAGGCGCTGGGCGTAGAGCTCGGCGCTGCTCCGGGCCAGCTCGCTGAGATCGACGATCTCATGTGCTTTTTTATATTGCCGGCCCTCGATCTGGGAGGTGATCAGCATATTATTGGCCAGGTCGTCCAGGCGATCGCTTTCCTGGATGCAGCGGTGCAGGAGCTGTGCCCGCTGCTCGTCGGTCAGAGCCCGGCGCTGCAAGGTCTGCAGGCTGAGCTTCATACCGGCGATCGGGCTCTTGAGCTCGTGCGTTACCGCCAGCATGAAGTTGTTCTGCTGCTTCTGAAGCCGCACCCGCCGCCGCAGGCTCGAATACACGACCGCGGCTCCGGCCAGGAGGATCATTCCGAGGGTGCTGCCTTCCCCGTAGTACTGCATGCGTCGCCGTTCCAGGCGTTCCTCCAGAGTTTTCTGTTCCCGGGCGTACAGTACCGGATAGATGACACTGTCGATGCGGTAGTGGAGGAAGCTCCGCTCTATATCGTAGATTTCCCGGTTCTGCTTCTGCAGGCTATGGCCCCAGAAAATGAGAGCCGCGAGCACATAGATCAGCAGCAGGGTGAAGACGAAGCCAAAGAATCGCATAGCTGCCGGAAGATACGGCTATTGCTGCCGCCGTACAGCCGGGAGCTTTTCGAGCCGGATGCCTACGGTCAGGATCTCCGGCAGGGGGTCCTGGCGCATGTCCTGCGTCAGGCGCAGAACATATTTGCCCGGGCGGCGGAAATAGACGGGGTTTCCCGGCGTATTGACCGGCACGCGCTGCTCGTACAGCTCGCCCATGCCGCGGCCCAGCCAGCGCCCGTTCGGGGCGGCCAGCGTCACCTCGGCACGGTTCAGTGTAAAGCTGGAATCGCCCGGCCCTTTACTGTCCAGGTTGATCCATATGTTCTGGAACCTGTATGCATCTGTGTGGCGGACGATCAGGAACAGCTGGTACGGCACGGCCGTATCGCTGATCACGAACTTGAATTCCGGGCGGAAATCCGATTTCCAGGCATGGTTCGGGATCGTAAAATGATCCTGGTATTCAGGGCCGGGCCTGCATCCCGCCAGGAAGACGAGCGCCAGCATGCCGGCCAGCAGTTGCACGGAAACGATTCGGGTACGGGCAGCGGAAAACAGCATCATGTAAGGTAAGTGGTCGTTAGCGGGCGGGGCCGGACGTCGTTCCAAAATTAGGCATGGCAGCCTTGGCGGAGCGTCAATCTACAATCTCCGGTCTGCAATCCATAATCGTCCCGTGCCGGATGTTCAGTTATCAGAGCACGTTGAGCACCTGCTCCTTGGCTTTCTCGAGCTCGTCCTTCATGGTCACTACGATCTGCTGGATGGCGGCGTCATTTGCCTTGGAGCCCAGGGTATTTATCTCGCGGCCTACTTCCTGGAGGATAAAGCCCAGCACTTTCCCTTTGCTTGTCTCGGCATTCTGGACGGTTTCCCGGAAATACCGGATATGCTCTGCCAGCCGGGTCTTCTCTTCGCTGATATCGATTTTTTCCAGGTAGTAAATCAGCTCCTGCTCGAAGCGGTTCGGATCCTTGGAAACCGCGCCCGTAGCTTCCTGGGCATTCTGCAGGCGCTCCCGGATCCGTTCCATGCGCGCCGGCTCCAGCGGGAGGATCTGTGCCACCGCGGACTGGATCGTGTTCATGCGTTCCAGCAGGTCGGCTTCCAGCGCAATGCCCTCGTTGCTGCGGTGCCGGATCAGCTGGTCCGCAGCCTCGTCCACCAGGTTGCGGATGGCCGCCCAGTCGTCACCGGTAAGCGCCTCGGCTTCCGTGCTCATGACCTCGGGCATGCGCAGCAGGGTAGACAGGATATCCGTCTGGGGCAGGTCCAGGCGCCGGGCCAGCTCGCTGATGCCCTGGTAGTAGCTTTCGGCAAGGGCATAGTTGATGCCGGCCGGCTTGCCGCTGCCGTCCTGGCGGAGCGTGATCAGGAGGTCCGCGGTGCCGCGTATGAGACGGCGGGAGAGCAGGCTGCGGAGCTCGGGCTCCCATTGGCGGAGATTGGGCTGCAGGCGGGCGGTATTCAGCTCAAAGCTCTTGCCGTTGAGGCTGCGCAGCTCCGCTACGATCTGGCGGCCGGCGATGGTGGCTTCTGCCCGGCCGAAGCCGGTCATGGAATAAAGCATCTCAGAGGGTATCTTGCCGGCCTCC
>JASLDA010000476.1 GCA_030151745.1 Chitinophagaceae bacterium
CCGAACAACCCCAGCGGCAATCTCATGCGACGGGAGGATATCGAGGCAGTCCTGGAGTCAGCACCGGGATTAGTGGTGATTGACGAAGCCTATATCGATTTCTGCGGCAGCTCCTCCTGGATCGGCCGCCTGGATGAATACCCGAACCTGGTGGTGCTGCAGACCCTGTCCAAGGCATGGGGATTGGCCGGGCTGCGTATCGGCATGGCCTTCGCGCAGCCCGAGCTTATCGCCATTCTCGGCAAGGTAAAACCGCCGTATAATATCTCGGCCGCGGCGCAGGAGCTTGGCCTATCGGCGCTTGAGGAAACCGCGGCTTACGAGCGCTCGCTGGGGGAGCTGCTGGCGCAGCGAGCGTTTCTTCAAAAGGAGCTTGCCGTGATATCCTGCGTAGAGCATGTATTCGACAGCGATGCAAATTTCCTGCTTGTCAGGGTCCGGGACGCAAACCATATCTATCGCTGCCTGCTGGAACAGGGGATCGTTGTCCGGAACCGGCATGGTATGCCAGGCTGCAGCGGCTGCCTCCGGATTACGGTCGGCAGTGCCGCCGAGAATGCAGGACTAGTTGCGGCCTTAAAGAAACTCAGCGTATGAAGAAAGTACTTTTTATCGATCGCGACGGCACCCTGATTTACGAGCCGCCGGTCACATTCCAGGTCGACAGGCTGGAGCAATTGCAATTCCTGCCGGGAGTGATCCGGAACCTGTACCGCATCACCCGGGAGCTGGATTACGAGCTCGTCATGGTCAGCAACCAGGACGGGTTGGGAACCCCCGTTTATCCTGAAGCCGCTTTCCGCGCGGTGCAGGACAAAATGCTCCAGATCCTTGAGGGAGAGGGCATCTCGTTCAGCGCCGTTCATATCGACCGGAGCTTCGAGCAGGAAGGACTGTGTACCCGCAAGCCAGGCACGGGCATGCTGACGCAATATCTCTGCGGCCGGTACGATCTGGCGGCGTCATACGTCATCGGCGACCGGAACACGGATGTGATGCTGGCCCGGAATCTCGGGGCCGGCTGCATATTCATCCGCAATAACGATACCCTGCAGGACGATGACGGACATGTTGCGCTGGAAGCCGGAAGCTGGGATGCCGTCGGGGATTTCCTGGTCCGTACCGCCCGCCGGGCGATCTACGAGCGGAACACCTCGGAGACGAAGATCTCCGTCCGGCTGAACCTGGACGGGGCCGGAAGCTATTCCATCGATACCGGGCTCGGGTTCCTGGATCATATGCTGGAGCAGCTCGCCCGGCACAGTGGTATGGACCTGGAGCTGGTTGCGTGCGGCGATCTGCACGTCGACGAGCACCACACGATCGAGGATACGGCCCTGGCCCTGGGCGCGGCCCTGGACAAGGCGCTGGGCAGCAAGCGCGGCATCGAGCGATACGGCTTCTGCCTGCCGATGGACGATGCTTTGGCGCAGGTGGCCGTCGACTTCGGCGGCCGTTCCTGGCTGGTATGGGATGTCGCGTTCAGGCGGGAGTTTGTGGGCGGGGTGCCGACCGAGATGTGGTACCACTTCTTCAAATCCTTCTCGGACGCTGCCCGCTGCAACCTGAACATCCGCGCGGAGGCCGATAACGACCACCACCGGATCGAGGCCGTTTTCAAAGCCTTCGCGCGCGCGGTCAAAGCTGCCGTCCGGAACGACGGACACAGCCGCCTGTTACCTACGACCAAAGGCCTGCTATGAGTACGGGCATCATCAGCTACGGCGCGGGAAACGCGAGGTCGGTGCTGTTCGCCCTGGAGCGCCTGGGGGCGGATGCGTTCATCAGCGACGATGCCGCGCGATTGAGCGAGGCGGATCGTCTGATACTCCCCGGGGTCGGGGCGGCGGATTCCGCTATGCAGGCGCTCCACGATCGGGAGCTTGTGGGCTTTATCGGGGCCTGCCGGAAGCCTTTCCTCGGCATCTGCCTCGGGATGCAGCTTCTCTGCGAGCGCAGCGAGGAGGGAGACCAGCCTTGCCTGGGGATATTCAAGACCGAAGTGCTTCGCTTCCGGGGCGGACAGAAAGTGCCGCATACAGGCTGGAATACGCTCGAGACAGCGCAGGGGAAGCTGTTTGCGGGCATCGGGCGGAATGCATTTGTATACTATGTGCATAGCTATTATGCCGGGCTATGTGATAGCACCTCCGCGCAGACAAGCTATATCCGGCCCTTTAGCGCGGCCCTGCAGCGGGACAATTTCTTCGGCGTGCAGTTTCACCCTGAGAAATCGGGAGCGGCCGGAGAGCGGCTGCTGCAAAATTTCTTGATGATATGATAGAGATCATTCCAGCCATCGACCTGATCGAAGGGCAATGCGTACGGCTCCGGCAAGGAGACTACAGCTCCAAAAAAGTGTATGATGCGGACCCCGTCTCCGCTGCCCGCCGCTTTGCGGAGGCCGGTATCCGCAGGCTGCACTTGGTTGACCTGGATGGAGCCAGGGCCGGTATGCCCTGCAACCTCGGCGTGCTCGGGAGCATCTGCAGCGCGACCGATCTGATCGTGGACTATAGCGGCGGCCTCAGGACGCTGGATGATGTGAGCGCCGCTTTAGACGCGGGCGCGGGTTTGATCGGGCTGGGAAGCCTTGCGGTGAGGGATCCCCGGGAGGCAGATCGGTGGATCACGAAATACGGAGCGGAAAGGTTTTTGCTCGGAGCCGACGTGCTGGAGCAGCGGCTCGCCGTGAACGGCTGGGAAGAACGCTCGGACGTGGAGCTGTTCCCGTTCCTCGAGTCGATGTCCGGTATGGGTATCCGCCAGGTGTTCTGTACGGATATTTCAAAGGACGGGATGCTTGGCGGCCCTGCGCATGAGCTGTACCGCGCGATACGCAGCAGGTTCCCGGAGCTGCGGCTTATCGCCAGCGGCGGTGTGCGGGATCTGCAGGATATCGACGCCCTGGAATCCATTGGATGCAGCGGAGTCATTATTGGAAAGGCGATCTATGAAGGACGGATCTCCCTGGAGGCACTTACACGTAAAATCATATCCTGTGAGTCTTGCTAAGCGTATCATTCCCTGCCTGGACGTATGTGGCGGCCGCACGGTGAAAGGCCTGCGGTTTGAACATATGGAGGATGCCGGCGACGCCCTGGAGCTGGCTGTCCGCTATGCGGACCAGGGCGCGGATGAGCTGGTATTCCTGGACATTTCGGCAACGACCGGCGGCAGGAAGACGCTGACCGGCCTTGTCCGCGACCTGGCGCGCCGGATCAATATCCCCTTCACGGTAGGCGGAGGTATCGGTTCCGTGGAAGACGTCGCCAGGCTGCTTGATGCGGGAGCCGACAAGATCAGCGTCAATACGGCGGCAGTGCGCGACCCGGGGCTGATCGGAGCGATTGCGGCGCGTTTCGGCTCTCAATGCGTCGTGCTGGCTATGGATGTGAAGCGGATCGGCGGCGAATACCGGGTATGTACGCATGCAGGCCGGCAGCCGACCTCGCTGGCCCCCTCCGGCTGGGCCCGGGCTGCCGCTGCTGCCGGTGCGGGAGAGATCCTGCTTACCGCCATCGACCGCGACGGTACCGGCGCCGGGTTCGATACCAGCCTGACCCGTACCCTCGCTACGGCCGTGTCCATTCCTGTGATCGCCAGCGGCGGTGCCGGCGGGAAGCTGCATTTCCGGGACGTCTTCCTGGAGGGCGCCGCGGACGCGGCATTGGCGGCAGGGCTGTTTCACCGCGGCGAGCTCGCAATCCCCGAGCTCAAGAATTATCTGAATGACGAGAAAATCTCCGTACGACTATGAAACTCGATTTCAAAAAGATGCCCGGCGCGCTTATTCCCGCTATCGTGCAGGATGCCGGCAGCGGACAGGTACTGATGCTTGGCTATATGAATGGGGAAGCCCTGCGGCGAACCCTGGCCAGCCGCCGCGTCTGGTTCTACAGCCGCTCCAGGAAGGGGCTTTGGATGAAAGGCGAAAGCTCCGGGAATATGCTGGAGCTCGTAGCGATCATGCCGGACTGCGACGGCGATGCGCTGCTCGTCAAAGTGCGTCCTACAGGACCTGCCTGTCATACCGGCGCAGATACATGCTTCAACGAGGAAAACCGGCCTCCGTTTCTTTCAAGACTTGAATCCATTATTTCGGAACGGCGGAATAAGCCGGAGGCGGGATCGTACACCGCATCGCTTTTTGCAAAGGGCGTCAATGCGATCGCGCAGAAGGTCGGGGAGGAAGCTGTCGAGCTGATCATAGAAGCCAAGGACGGGGACCCCGTGCGCTTCCGGAACGAAGCGGCGGATCTGCTGTTCCACTACCTGGTACTGCTGCAGCTGAAAGGGCTCCGGCTTGCGGATATCGAAGCGGTGCTGCAGGGGCGGAATTAGCGACCGGCGATGCGGGCGGCGATCATCAAGGATGATCGCCGCCTGAGCCAGGCGCCCCATGTCACCCTGAGATTTATGCTGCACGCGGCAATCATTAGGGAGGTGACATGAAAGAAAAGCAGTGCCTCCGGGGCATTTTCATGCCATGGTTCGATTCCGGTTCCCCGAACCCGAACCTCCGCTCACCATGACATGAAAAGAGGATCACGTAATGAACCGTCGCCGGCAGAAAGGAGCGCAATGCCAAGCCCCGATTATACCAGCTAAGGCTCCCGTTCCACTGCAAACTGCTTACTGTAATAGGAAAGAGGCTCACCAGCTCGTCACAGGGCGGCATGGTGCATCCTGCTATTCCACGGGCTTGGAGCTCCGGTAAGCGCTTCCTTTGAAG
>JASLDA010000192.1 GCA_030151745.1 Chitinophagaceae bacterium
GCCGGGGTCACGCGGACGCTGGCCAGGATCTTGCTGCGTACCTTGTCGGAGAGCATCTGCTCCTTGATGATGTCGCGGTTCTCCTCCTTCATCTGGTAGACCGTCTTGCCCGTCATGCTTTCCAGCTTTTCCTTGCTGCCGTACAGCGAGATGAAGTACCGGACCCGGTTGTCGAGCGTAGCTTCCACTTCCTCGTCGGTCACGAAAAGGCTATCGCGCTCCGCCTGCTCCACCAGCATCTTCGCGGTGATCATTTCCTGCAGCAGCAGGCAGCGCATCGAGTCGGTCAGCGTGCGCCCGCCGTTCTGCTGCTGCGCGGACTGCTGGGCCTGCTGCTCGTATTCGCTCTTAAGGATGATCTTGTTCTTGCCAACGACCGCCAGGATCTTGTCTGCGGTTTGAACACCTTGCGCAGCGGCATGAAACCTGCTGCCGCAAAGCGCGAGCAGGCAAATCGAGAGTGCAGCAAGAAGGGACGGAAACTTCATGAATAGGAAAGACCGGAATCCGGGGCTCCAAAAATAAGCCCGATGCGGCGCCGACCGGGCCCCGGAAGTCATTTTAACGTTTATGTGGATAACTCAGGGATTGAACAATCGCTTGGGTATGTCTGTATTGTAGGCGTCCGAAGCGCTTAGCTGCAGCGGATGCTGTTGGTAGTACTGCTCGTATTGCGGGATGGCGTCCGGGTGGAACTTTGTCCAGGCTTCGGCCTGGGCGGGATTTTCCGCGCGGCCGAAAAGCCATTGATTGTAGGCGTCGAAATGGCCTGCCCGCAGCAGGTCGTCGTGCATCCGGAACAAGGTAAAGGGATAGGCATCCCAATACGCCGCCTGCCAGTCTATGATGAATCGCGTCCGCAGCATCGTGAGGTTTTCCGTGCTGATGCCGTCGGCGACGACCGGGGCCAGGCGCAGCAGCACGGAAGAGACGGCGTCCGCGAAATTGTCCGGCTCGGACTGGCTCCTGCGGCCGAAGCGGGGCTCCTTCAGGTCCGGCTGCGAAAAGAAATGCTTGTAGGCGGCCAGCAGCAGCTTGCGGGTCTCCCCGCTGCGGGCCGTCGGGCGCTCGAGATTGACGAATATCTCGGCATAGATGATAGCCCAGACGGGCTGCTCGGTCTTTACGTACAGCCGCGCGGCGTCGTAGTAGTTCAGGTGGTAGTTCGGCTCCACCCGCATCCCGCCGGTGTACATGCGGATGGCCGTGAGCAGGTCGCCGGCGTCCGCGGCGATGCGGCCCCGCTCGTGGTAGAGGTAGCCGGAGTTCGGGAATTTCTCCATCCCTTCGTCCAGCAGCTTGCGGGCCTTGCGGTCCTCTTTGAGCGCGGTCTGCGCATTGGCGGCGATCACGTAGCCCTGGGCGTCGGCCTGCCCCTTGTCGATCAGTGGGGTAATGACCTTCTCCGCCCGCATGGGATTCCCCGAGAGGAGGTAAGCCTGGGCCAGGTCCCGGTACAGGATGCTCTGGTCGGGCGCCAGGCTGATCGCCTGCTGGTACGAGGCTATGGCCTGCCGAAAGGCCCCGGCCGACAGCGAGGCACCTGCGCTGCGGTACAGCTGCTCCACTTCCGGGTTCGGCCAGCTGACGACCTGCGCATGGGAAGCCGCGCCGCAGGCAGCAAGCAGCAATAACGTACGGAGAAAACGATACATAGGCACTGGGCGCAAAAGTAGGACGGTCCTGGTTCGCCGGCTCATCCGGAAAAACTCAATCTGTAGGCCTCCGGGCCGCAACCCCTGAAATAGCGCTCAATTAACGTCATATTGATGACTTTACTTTCCTGGGAATGTATCTTCGTCACAACCATAAGTTATGCGTCTCTGGATCGCCGCTTTCCTGATCAGCCTGTTCGCCTTCCAGGCCCTGCCTGTAACGGCGCTGGGAAAGTCGCTTCAGAAAGCGAAGATCTCGGCCGGCGAGCACCGGGACGAAGACGGCGACGATGACGGCGGCGATGTCCCCGAGCCGGGCAAGCTCAAGAAAAGCGGCCCCTCCATCGAGGATCACTACCTGCCCCCGCCGCAGCAGCGGACGGCGATACCCGGGGCCCTCGTCTGCAGGAGCTCCTTCCCCCCGGAGCAGCGGATTGCCGCGGCAGCGGGCCATGCCGAGCTGGATACCCCGCCTCCCGACCGGGGCTGATTGTTTTGTACCGGGGCGCTCCCGCGCCCGGTGAATCGTGCCTGCCCGCCCGGCACGCGTCTTCAATACCAATCAGCCAGCCATGACCTCTAAATTCAGCAAGGACGCCCTGTCCGGGCTCATCGTATTTCTCATCGCGCTTCCGCTCTGCCTCGGCATAGCCCAGGCCTCCGGCGCCCCGCTCTTCGCCGGCATCATCGCCGGCATCACCGGCGGCATCGTCGTCGGTTCCCTCTCGCAATCGCAGCTCAGCGTCAGCGGCCCGGCGGCCGGCCTCATAGCGATCGTCATAACGGCCATCCAGGGACTGGGCTCGTTCCAGGTCTTCGTCTGCGCCGTGATGGTCGCCGGCGCGATCCAGCTCCTGTTCGGGCTCGTCAAGGCCGGCACCATCGCCAACTACTTCCCGAGCAACGTGATCGAAGGCATGCTCGCCGGCATCGGCCTGACGATCATCATCAAGGAAGCTCCCAACGCCGTGGGCTTCGTCAAGGGTGCCCAGGGCGGGGGCCTGGCCGATGCCGACGACGGCTTCAGCTGGCAGCTCATCGCCGACTCGCTGCAGCGCGTCGAGCCGGCGGCGGCCATCATCTCCGTGAGCGGCATCCTGATCCTCGCCCTGTGGACGACGAAGGCCTTCCGCAAGCTGCGCCTGCTGCCCGCCGGCCTGCTGGTGGTGATCCTGGGCACCCTGGTCAACGAGATATTCCTGGCCCTGGACCACAACATGGCGCTTGCCCCGACGCATCTCGTCCGCCTCCCGATCCCCACCGGCGCCGGCGACTTCTTCCGGCAGTTCAGCCTCCCCGACTGGAGGGGCTTCGCCAACCCCATGGTCTGGAAAACCGGGATCATCATCGCCGTGGTGGCCAGCATCGAGACCCTGCTCTGCATCGAGGCCACCGACCAGATGGACCCGCACAAGCGCTTTACCTCCGGCAATGCCGAGCTGCGCGCCCAGGGCATCGGCAATATGGTGAGCGGCCTGCTCGGCGGCCTGCCCGTCACCTCCGTGATCGTCCGCTCA
>JASLDA010000195.1 GCA_030151745.1 Chitinophagaceae bacterium
ACATCGGCGTGGCCGAGCTGCTCTGCGTGATCATCTGGGTCATCCCGCGGACGGGAATCGCCGGTACGCTGCTGATGGTCTCCTATCTCGGTGGCGCCATCTACGCGCATTTGGTGATGGGAATGCCTATCTGGATGCCGGCCGCGATCTGCGCCCTGGTCTGGATCGCTTCGGCGCTGCGCTTCCCAGAGCTGGGCCGGCGTCTCTTCGGCGGCAATCCCGCGATCTGAAGCGGGCCGCGATGATGAACGGAGAAAGGGCTGTCCCGTACCGGGACAGCCCTTTCTGCTTTGCGACGACGGCCGGGACATAAAAAACGCCCCGGCAGGGGCGTTCAGAAGCGATTCCGGTGAAATGCTCAGTACTTCGAATAGAAAGTCTGGGCCTGCTGGATCATGCCGGAGTAGTTCTGCGCAACGCTGGACATCAGCGTTACATACTCGTTGGTGGCCTTTTCGAGCTGGAGATACCGTGTATTGATACCCCTGGAATCCGTGAGGGAACCGGACAGCTCCATGGAGTGCATGGTCTGCGCCATGCCGGAGCGCATCAGGTCCAGGAGCTCCTTGGCGCTTTGCAGCGTCGCAGCAGATGCCGCGGAAGAGCTGGCATTTGCGCTGAACTGGTTGATCTTTGCATTCAGCGCAACGCGACCGGCGGCGATAGCCGAATCATTTGCGCTTTTCGTAAGGCCACTGCCGGCCTGGGCGGCTGTAAAGCTGGATACAATAAGGAATGCAATCAGCAGAAGTTGTTTCATACAGCGGG
Source organism: Chitinophagaceae bacterium (assembly GCA_030151745.1). Taxonomy (GTDB): domain Bacteria; phylum Bacteroidota; class Bacteroidia; order Chitinophagales; family Chitinophagaceae; genus UBA1952. Next base: position 769 of record JASLDA010000195.1, read on the forward strand.
GAAACGTTTAAAGGATAAAGTTAAGGTTTTTGAGGAATCCGTTGTTATTGCTATGTGGTGCCTGTGAGGCCTTTGTCAGTGGTCGCGAAGGAGCGGGCGCCGTTTCCGGTATTTCCAGGCGGCAAGCCAGACCTTACAGAGCACTAGACGTGCGCATTCCGGAAATGGTTGGCTGCAGGACCGCTTCCTTTAAATTGACCTCCCGCCCCGGGGCAAGCCTGGTATATTGCTATATTTCGGCCATGCGCCTGAAATAATACTTAATTCCCAATTCACCGTCGGAAGCCTCCGGTCCCGGTCCGCGTCGCGGCCGGCAGCCGGGGCTCCTGACGAACGGTTATCCATTCATGAAAAATGAATGTATTCGGGCTTCGGGCAGCGTCCGGTCCGGAGTATTTCTGCGTGAAAAGACTTTTTGTATATTCGCGAGTAAAATATTCGCAAACCCAACCCTTGAAAGGGGAGCACTGTCTTATCTGTCACCGGCTGAAGGTTTAAGCCAGAACGCGGCCGAAAGCTAAACGATAAACACTCTATTTTGCTGCAAATGAAAACAGCTACACTAAGGTACCTTACCGGCTGGCGCAGGCAACTCCTGCTGATGCTGGGGATTTGCTTGTTCGGCGTTACCGGCGCCAGCGCCCAGTCCGTTCCCTGCCCGCCGAACGTCGATTTCGAAAACGGGGACTTCACTAACTGGGAGTGCTGGCTCGGAAGCGCGAAAGCAGGTACTCCGGCGACAAATTCGATCGTATTCTCCAATGCGGTTATCACCCCGCCGATAGACAGTGCGCATACTATCATGACTACGAAGGTTCCGCCGCAGCTCGACCAGTACGGCGGTTTCCCGGTAACGCCTCCGGGCGGCGGCTCGTATGCGGTGAAGCTGGGCCAGGACAGCGCGAATTTTGCGTCCGAGCGCATCCGCTACTACGTGCATGTGCCGCTGAACAACAACGACTACAGCTTCAACTATCGTTTTGCAACGGTGCTGCAGGATCCGGATCTGGGCAATACCGATCCCAAGACCTGGTCGCACCAGCTCTATGAGCGCCCGACGTTCCGGATCCAGGTTTACGACAGCGCCACAGGCCTGATCGTGCCCTGCGCGTCCCAGTCGTATATCGCCTCGCCGGACCTGGTGAGCATCTACGGCTTCAAGTCCGTCGGTACGGCCGGGGTGATCTACCTGCCCTGGACCAACGCCTCCGTGCCGATCATCGGCCAGGGCGGCAAGACGATCATCATCGAAGTTGAAGCGCTGGGCTGCTCCGCCGGCGGTCACTGGGGCTACGGCTATTTCGACGTGATCTCCTGCGGTACTTATAAGGCTGCCGTATCCTATTGCAACCTCGGGGACGGCACTATCCGTTTCGTTGGTACGGGCGTTACCCAGGAATACAACTGGTACACCAGCAGCGGAACCTTCCTCGGCAAGGGCGCATATATCGACGTTCCCATTCCCAAGACCCCGGACTATTTCTACGGTAAGCTTGCCAGCGCCTCCCCCGGCTGCCAGGACAGCATCGCTACCGATACGGTATCGGATTTCAGCCTGGCCATGAATCCCTCCAAGACCTGCGTATTCTTCGGCAACCCGATTCAGCTTCAGGCAAATGCAAGCGGGGGAGTAGGCGGATTCACATACAGCTGGACGGCCAACCCCGATCTTTCCAGCCTTACCATCCCGAACCCGGTAGCCAACCCGAACGATACCACCCGTTACTACGTGACCGTTTCCGATAAGGTCGGCTGCTTCCGCAGGGATTCGGTCCTCGTTGCCGAGGCTCCGAACGCCGGCCCGGACCTGCCGGTATGTCCCCTCGGAGATCGTCCCGCCCAATTGCGTGTATACGGACCGCTCGATGTCCAGTACCACTGGTACGATCTCGACGGCAATACCGCCCAATACCTGGACTGCACGGATTGCGACAACCCGGTTGCAGCGCCTGTGCCTTCGGAATATACCTATACCGTCGGTTACACGGGATGTAGTGTGCTGGATACCATCGTCGTCTACCACGATACGACCAACAGCATCGAGGCGCCGCAGGATCCCCTGCTGGTCTGCCGTCCCTCTTTCGTACAGCTCCAGTCCATCCCCCACGGCCCGAACCCGCGCCTGAATCTGAACTGCGGTATCGTAAACACCGTTACCTGCAACCCGGCCGATCAGGATACGGCTACCGTCGGCTACGGCCGGATCCCGCCGAAGGCTATCTTCAACACACCGCTGTTTACAGAGCGTTCCTATGTGAAGTACCAGTTCGTGGTTCCGAAGGAAGAGATCTTCCGCGCCGGATTCTACAGCGGTACGATCAACTCCATGACCTTCCGCACGCTGAACACGACCCTGCTCAATACCAACCCGATCGACCAGGTCATCGTGAGCATCGGCTGCAGCGATCGCACTTCCTACCCCGACCGTCCGACCAATACAAGCTTCGAAACCGGTCTGCAGCAGGTGGCCGCCGTTTCCGGCATG
>JASLDA010000200.1 GCA_030151745.1 Chitinophagaceae bacterium
TTTAAATTTGACTATCATTGATATACACATAAACTCCAAGCACATAGTTTGTATAGACTCATATTCCTGAACTCGCCAATCAAAAACATATCACACCCCATCATTCCATTACAAACTCGTATAAGCTAAAGGCTAAGTATGCTAAGGCTCCCGCTCCACTGCAAACTGCAAACTGCCGACTGCAAACTCATATAAGCTAAAGGCCAGTATGCTAAGGCTCCCGATCCACTGCAAACTGCCTACTGCAAACTGCCTACTCATATAAGCTAAAAGGCCACCAACCAAGCCCCAACGTAAAATGCCCCCTCCCCGGTACATCGGCGACCTGTTCCTGACCCGACGGTTCTACGCTCTTATGGCGGGCTGCGCGGTGCTGTTCATTGCAAGCTATTTCCTTCCCCTGCTGTTCACCCCGGCCTGCTTCATCGCGCCCGCAGTCCTGCTCTTCTGCCTGGCGGACTACTACCTCCTCTTCTTCAGTGGCGGCAGCGTGCGTGCGGAACGCAATATGCCTCAGCGGCTTTCGCTCGGCGACGACAACCCCATCCGCATCCGCTTCGAGAACAGCTACGGCTTCATCGCCGGCATCGAGCTTATCGACGAGGTGCCGGTTCAGTTCCAGGAGCGCGACTGGCGCCGGAAGTTCCGCATCGCTTACCGCGGCCGTAAGGAAATCTCCTACCTGCTGCGCCCCCTGAGCCGGGGAAGCTATTCGTTCGGGAACCTGGTGATATACGCGTCGAGCCCCCTGGGACTGCTGCAGCGCCGCTTCCGGGCCGCGGGGGAAACGGAGCTGCGGGTCTACCCCTCCTACCTCCATTTGCGGCGCTACCAGCTGATGGCCCAGGCAGACACCTCGATGGCAGGCACCCGGAAGGTGCGGCGCCTGGGTCATAGCCTGGAATTCGAGAAGATAAAAAATTACGTCCGGGGGGACGACGTCCGCAGCATCAACTGGAAGGCCTCCGCCCGCAGCGGCGACCTGATGGTAAATACCTATACCGATGCGCGGCAGCAGCTTATCTACTGCTATATCGACAAGGGCCGGGCCATGAAAATGCCCTTCGACGGGCTGACGCTGCTGGACTACAGCATCAACGCCGCCCTGGCCCTGCTCAACGTGGCCTTGCTGCGGCAGGACAAGGCCGGGCTGCTGACCTTTTCGAACAAGGTCAACGACCTGATAGCCGCCGACCGGCGCAGCGGACAGCTGAATCACCTGCTCGAGGCCTTGTACAAGCAGGAAACGGCATTCCAGGAAAGCGATTACGAAGCTCTCTGGTTCACGACCCATCGCCGCATCACGCAGCGGGCCTTCATCCTGCTGTTCACCAACTTCGAAACGATGAGCTCCCTGGAACGGCAGCTTCCCTATCTGCGAAGCATGGCCCGGCAGCACCTGCTTTGCGTGGTTTTCTTCGAAAACACCTTGCTCCGCGAGATCCAGGATACGCATCCGGACACGGTAGAAGGCATTTACATCAAAACGATCGCGGAGCGCTTCAGCTTCGAGAAAAGGCAGATCGTCAAGGAACTCCGCCGCCACGGCATTTTAAGCATCCTGAGCACACCGCAGAATCTAAGCGTGGACGTCATCAACAAATACCTGGAGCTGAAGGCCCGGCAGATGATATGAGAATCTAAGATCGAAGATCTAAGATTGAAGATTGCCCATTGCCTATTGCTTATTGCCTATTGAACCAATACCCGGTTCGGAGCCGATACGCCCGAAACAAGCTGCGCAGATTCCATTCTCATTCCCTAATGACTGCTGCGCATAACGTCGAAGCAACCTGCAACAGATCGCCAAGCAGATCCTTTTCTTGTCGTAGTGCCCCCCTTTCTTGTCATGATGAGCGGAGGTTCGGGCGAACCGGAGTCGAACCATGGCAGAAAAAGCTCAGGGGGCACCGCTCTGTCACTTCCTAACGATCGCCGTGCGCAGCATAAGCCTCAGGAGGACATCTCCGGACGGGAAGGCAAAGTGGGATGTTTTTACCGCACGAAACAGCCAATTCGCCGCTGGGCATCATTTCGCTTATGCAACCGCGACGTTCCGGACATCAGCATGAGTATCAGTACGATTTGCAGCGATCGGATTCCGGTATTGGTAAGTTCCGGCCGTTCCGGCGGCGGGTGAAAACGGCATTCCCCTATTGCTAGACAGGCCCCTAGGACCACGCGATATAATGCTACGAAGAACTACTCTTTGCACTTTAGCCGCACTTGCAATATCGGGTTACACCCGGCGGCACGACGCGCGTGGCCGGCTAAGACAACCGGGATCCCAGCATTTTCCCGAATCCGGCCGGCGAAACCCAGTACATCCGCTGCAGCAGGCCGCCAATGCGCTTGGAGGCCGGCAGGGGTGCCCGGTTTGTTAAACAATAAGGTGAAGAGTGGGTTTATAGAGTAATAACGAGGGAAAGGAAGCGGCGCTTCAGCGCTGCTTCCTTTGTAGAGTCCCCGAAACAGACGCCAGCCCTTATATACCATGCTGTTACCGGAAACGATTCCGGCATACGGGGCATTCATTCGAGCATCGATCAATCCAAACCGAAGGGCAAAACCAAATGCTTATGAACCACACCAGACTCATTAAA
>JASLDA010000217.1 GCA_030151745.1 Chitinophagaceae bacterium
GCATCGGCGGGCAGCCGCGCGGGTACCTCAACCTTGCGAGGCCCTGCCGGCTGCTGGTTCTTTGCGATCGGGAGCGTTTCGGTCTCCTGCAGAAACAGCCAGCCTATCAGCAACACGGAAGCCGCCGCGGCCCAGTACGGCCATAAGGCGATAATCCCGCGTCGTTTTTTTGGCGGGGGGACTGCGGCCGATTCATAGTCGTCGAGCCGGCGGGCCAGCTGCTCCCACTGGGCCAGGTCGGGAGGCAGGCCGCTGCTTTCATACCGGTCGCGAAGCGCTTTATCAAACTCATTCAACTGCATACTACTGCGCTATTTTTATTTTCTGCTGAAGCCATTGTCTTGCCTTGCTCAGGTGCCAGTGCGAAGTTCCCTCGCTCATCTTGAGCCTGGCTGAAATTTCCTTATGTGAATATCCCTCGAAGACGTACAGGTTAAATACGGCCCGGCTCATAGGCGGCAGCTGCCGGATAAAGCCTGCGATCTCGCGGATGCCGAGGCTGCTGATCGCCTCGTTCGAGGTGGAGAGATGCGCCCCGTATACGCCGCAGTCCTCCACCGGCTCGCTGCGCCGGGATGCCGTGCTGCGCACATGGCTGAGGCAGGTATTGACTACGATCCGGCGCATCCAGCCCTCGAAAGACCCCTCGCGCTTATAGGTATCGATACGGGTGAATATTTTGAAGAATGCGTCGCTGAGCATCGAGTTCGCCGCCTGCTCATCCGAGGCATAGCGCAGGCACACTTTGAGAAAATCGCTCTGGAAATGATGGAATAACGCCGCCTGCGCACTCCTGTCGGAGCGAGCACAACGATCTGCCAGTTCCAGTAGAGAGGCGGCTTCCAAATTTTTTATTTGCGTATCAGGGTACAATGATCCGGTCTTTTCCGCTGATCTTGCTTACATGGCAGCAATCGGCGCTGATTTTATATACTTCATTGAACACCATCGTACCTCCTCTGAACCCTTTGGCATAGAAATAACTGCCCAGCCCCTGATGCCCGCTGACCCATGCATCGTTAAGGACGGTATAATGTCCGTTTCCGTTGGGAGCAGCCCCCCAAGAAGTTGCCGGCCGGATCCGGTTGCCGGCGCGATCCGTGACAACGAAGGAGTCCAAGATCACCGCCGCGCCGTCTGAGTCGACGACGTCTACGCCGATGCCGACGAGATTGGCCGTGCAGATAACGGCGCTGCAATCCAGGCGCCGGCCGAAAAACTCGGAAGGATCTCCCGTCTCGGGGTTCGGCGAGATCCTGCAGTCGCTGTACTCGCAGGCTCCAAGACATAATGCCCACATCAGGCTCAGGAACAAGGTCGTTTTCATCGTCAGGGGATTTTAGCGATCTGCTCTAAAGACGCAGCGAGACTTCAAAACCCTTGGGCAAACCGATATTTTTTTCGAAACATATATGCGGTGCGTCGGGGCCCGGCATCGATTGAAAACCCGCTGCCGGGCTCGCTCCCGCACAGCGAACTGCAATACAGCACTTTAAGGGCCGGTCGATCCCAAGCCTGGAATTCAGCCGGCTCGGATCCTCCCTCGCGCCACACCGGAAACGGTCATACCGCGCCTTCCAGGCTCCTGGACAAACGACAAATACCCGATACATAACATCGTATATTTTTCTACTTTGCCCCACCCAACGAATCAGTAATATGTTGCAAAGGATGGACGCATACTTTTTTTAGCTAAGTACCAGAGCGGTCCTCTTTTCGCAAAGCGCTACCTGTTCCACGCCAATAACCCCACTCTGAACCTATGAAGATCCAGGTCCTCCAGGCAGATATCACCACACTTGAAGTCGATGCCATCGTCAATGCCGCCAACAGCAGCTTGCTGGGCGGCGGCGGTGTGGACGCTGCGATTCACCGCAAAGGCGGCCCGGCCATCCTCGAGGAATGCATGCAGATCCGGGCCCGGCAGGGCGGCTGCGATACCGGGCAGGCCGTGATCACTACGGGCGGCGAGCTTCCCGCCCGCTTCGTCATCCACACGGTCGGGCCCGTCTGGCGGGGCGACGATCCAACGGCCCGTGTATTGCTGGCCGACTGCTATCAAAACAGCCTGAAGCTGGCCGTGGAGAAGGGCATCCGCAGTATCGCTTTTCCGAATATCAGCACCGGCATCTACCGCTTCCCAAAGCCCGAAGCGGCGCAGATCGCAATCGGCACGGTGGAGGCCTTCGAGCACCCGGAGGCGCTGGACCTGGTCATATTCGCCTGCTTCGATGCGGAGAATTTCGATCTGTACCAGCAATTGATGGGAGGCGCATAGCCGGTTCGGGAAGCTGTCCCGCCACGGCAGTACATTCGCAGCGCGTTTTCCCTTTTCATCATGGCTTCCGGCAACCTCACGACCACTTCTCCCGCTACCGTGATCAAGGAGCGCGAGGCCAAGGCGCTGCGGGCTACCTGGTTCAGCATAGCCGGCAACGCCACGCTGGCCATACTGAAAGGGATCGCGGGGGTCTTCGGGAACAGCTACGCGCTGGTCGCCGACGCCATCGAGTCCACCGCGGATATTTTCGCTTCGTTCCTCGTGCTGTTCGGCCTGAAATACGCAAGCCGGCCGGCGGATGAAAACCATCCGTACGGGCATGGGCGCGCGGAGCCGCTGGTAACCTTCCTGGTGGTCGGCTTCCTCATCACATCGGCCACGATCATCGCCTACGAGAGCATCGTCAATATCCGGACGCCGCATGAGCTGCCGAAACCCTGGACGCTTCTCGTGCTCGGGGCAATCATCGTCTGGAAGGAGGCTTCGTTCCGGATCGTGATGAAGCGCAGCCGCGAGACCAAAAGCAGCTCGCTCGCGGCGGACGCCTGGCATCATCGCAGCGATGCCATCACCTCGGTCGCGGCCTTCATCGGGATCTCCGTCGCTTTGCTGCTGGGCAAGGGCTACGAGGCAGCCGACGACTGGGCAGCCCTGTTTGCGGCAGCATTTATTCTATATAACAGCTATCATATTTTCCGTCCAGCGCTGGGGGAGATCATGGATGAGCATCGCTACGACGATCTCCGGGACCAGATCCGCAGGATCAGCCTGGAAGTCCCGGGCATCCTCGCTACCGAAAAATGCCTGATCCGCAAGACGGGAATGCGCTTCCACGTGGACCTGCATGCCATTGTGGACGGGACCATCAGCGTGCATGCTGGCCATTCGCTCGCGCACCGCCTGCAGGCGCACCTGCAGCAGGCCATTCCGGAGCTGGGGCATGTGCTGATTCATATTGAGCCGGCAGATTAATTGGTGATTTGTGAATTTGCGAATTCGCGAATGAGCTAACGGGCAGTTGTACATAGCATACTTGCCCGGGCTTTTCATGCCCTGGTTCGGCCCTATTGACGATCGTCGCCGGCGGGGCGGCAAGGAGGGGCACGCATTGCGAGGGCTGTGCCGAAAAACACGGGGAGATTCCATGACTGATTACGGACCGGCAGCCCCGAAGCAAGCAGCGGCGGGAACCCACTACCCTTTCCGAAGCGCCTTGTAGATCCGGATCGCGCTCATCAGTATCACTACGAACCCGACCAGGCCGAGAAGTCCCCAGAGCCAGCTCATGCCGTCCTTTACCGTCGCCAGCATCACGATGGCGATAAGGAATATGGTGGCGATCTCGTTCCAGATCCGCAGCTTCTGCGAGCTCCATTTATAGATGCCTTTCGACTGCTGCTTAAAGATGGAATGAAGGCTGAAGAAATATACATAGAGCCCGAGCACGAAGCCCAGCTTTACGATCAGCCAGTCCGGGAAGGAATGCCAGAAAAAATACCAGGTGAGCGGGCCGAAGACCAATGTCAGAATCGCCGAAGGCCAGGTGATGCCGAACCAGAGCCGCTTCGCCATGATATGGAGCTGCCGGGTAAGAATGCCGCGCTCCGGCTCGTCCTTATCCTGGGCCTCCCGCTGGTAGATAAACAGCCGCACGATATAGAACATGCCTGCGAACCAGGTCACGACGAAGATGATATGGAGGGCTTTGATATAAAGCATGGAACGAGTATCGGGCGAATGAACCAGGATTTATTAGGATTAAAGGATTAGCCGGGTCTGCAGCGCTTTGATCATGCAAATCGCGGCTCTAACATTGCGGTGTCTCCTGCCATGACCCCGTCGATCCAGCCTTTCAATACCGCTACCCAGGCCGGGTCGGTATTCAGGCACGGCACCCGCGTGAAGCTTTCGCCCCCGGCTTCCAGGAACAGGTGCTTGCCTTCCACGTCCAGCTCCTCCAGTGTCTCGAGGCAGTCGGCGCTGAACGCCGGGCTCACCATCACCAGGCGCCTGATGCCCATGGCCGGCAGCTTCGGCAGCAGCGCGGCGGTATAGGGCTGCAGCCAGGGACTCCGGCCCAGCCGCGACTGGAAGGAGGTGCTGGCCTGCTCCGTCTTCAGGTCCAGGCGCTTCATCAGCTCCTTCGTCGTATGAAAGCACTGGTGCCGGTAGCAGGTCCTGTGCGCGACCGAAGGCGTGTTGCAGCAGTCGGGATGCTTCAGGCAATGGCTGCCGGTAGGATCCACCTTGGTCACTTGCCGCTCCGGGATGCCGTGATAGCTGAACAGGACATGGTCGAAGGGCTCCTCCAGATAAGGGCGGATGCTCCCGGCAAGGACGTCCAGAAAGCGAGGCTCGTCATAGTAAGCCCGGACGACCGTTACCTGGAACGGGTAATGCTTCCTCTTATAGTTATCCATCGCATCCACCACGGCAGTCTCGTAGGAGCTCATTGCGTAGTGGGGGTAGAGTGGGATCAGGATCACCTCATCGACGCCCGATTGCTCCATCTCGGCATAAGCCTGCGCAATCGAGGGCTTGCCGTAGCGCATGGCTATCGTCACCGGGACCTGAGGCCCGAGCTGGTACCGGAGCATATCCCGCAGCCGGCGACTGTGCATGAGCAGCGGTGAGCCCTCCGTCTCAGACCAGATCCCCGAATACAGCTTCGCCGATTTGGGAGCGCGGAACGGCGCGATAATGCCGTTCACCAGGAACATCCGCGAAACAAAAGGAATATCGATCACCCGCTTATCCATCAGGAACTGCCGCAGGTACTTCCGTACATGAGGCGTAGAAGGCGAATCCGGCGAGCCCAGATTCATCAGTATAACACCACGCTTCGTCATAATATAGCCCCGGAAGGGGTTAACCGGCTGCAAAGAAAGCATCCGGGGCCCGGTCGGCCCTGCTGACAGACAATGTTATGACATTCAAATTGCAAAACCGACCCAACCTCAAGCCCTGACAGCGGTAAATTTGCGCCAGCTTAGACACCAATAGATGACTGGAACCGGGAACGCAGGCTGCATCAGTGAATTTTGGGTCGCCGGGTTGAGCTACCGCACGGTAAGCACCGCAACTAGAGGCCTTTTCAGTATCAATAATGATCAATATGAGCAGCTGCTCCGTCTTGCTGCCGAGCGGGGAATCCGGGAAGTCTTCGTTCTTTCCACCTGCAACCGCACAGAGATCTACGGCTTCGCTCCTTCCTTTCACGATCTCCTGTCCCTGATCTGCCCGCATGACATGCCGGATGCACGCACCATGCACAGCTCCGGCTACGTCAAGAACGGCTGGGAGGCCGCCAATCACTTGTTCAGCGTATGCTCCGGCCTCGATTCCCAGATCCTGGGCGACTACGAGATCGTCGGGCAGGTAAAGACCGCCGTCGGCTTCGCGAACAAGCGCGGCTTTATCGGAACACATATCGGCCGCCTGGTGAATAAGGCGCTTCGCGCGTCGAAAGCCATCCGCACCAATACGCGCCTGAGCACCGGCACCGCTTCGGTCGCCTTTGCCGCGGTACAGTATATAAGCAACAACACCGCGGATCTCCGGAATAAGAACGTGCTGCTGGTCGGCACGGGCAAGTTCGGCCGCACGGTCTGCAAGTCCCTGGTCTCCTTCGCGGATCCGGGAAACATCACCGTCGTAAACCGCACGGACGAAAAGGCGCTGGCGCTGGCCGAAGAATTCGGATTGCGCCATGTCCCGGCATCCGGGCTGGCGGAAGAGGTCCGCAGCAACGATATCATTATAGTAGCTACGAATGCGTCCAAGCCGCTGATAACGGCGGAGGACCTGAGCGGCTGCGGTCCGCGCCTGCTCGTGGATCTCTCCGTTCCCTGCAATATCGAGCCGGCTGCGGCAGGGCTTCCCGGCATGACCCTGGTCAATGTCGATGCCCTGAGCCGCATCAAGGACGAAAGCCTGAAGCAGCGCGAGGCCGAGGTCCCTCGGGCCAAGGCGATCATTGCGGAAGAGCTGAAGGAGCTGGAAAGCTGGTTCGCCACGCGCACGGTGCTTTCGACGGTCAAGAAAAAGCTCCAGACACTTCACACAGTGCATTACAAAAACGGGCAGCGGAAAGACAAAGATCCAGGGCAGGTAGACACCATTATCGCCGGCCTGGCCGTAAAGGTGAAGCAGGACGACGCCATCGGCTGCCATTGCATTCACGCCTTTAACCAGCTGATCGGCGGCAACGAATCATGAGCAGACCAATCCGGGTCGGCACGCGCAGCTCCCAGCTTGCCCTCTGGCAGGCGACCCACGTACAACAAGGCCTGGCAGCGGCCGGCTTCGAAGCCGAGATCGTCCATATCAAAAGCGAAGGCGATGTCGATCTCAGGACCCCGCTCTATGAAATGGGTGTCCAGGGCATTTTCACGCGCAGCCTGGATATCGCGCTCCTGAACGGCCACATCGACATAGCCGTTCACTCCATGAAGGACGTGCCCACGCAGCTGCCTGAGGGCATTGCCGTGGCGGCCATCCTGGAACGCGCTTCCTGGGCGGATATCCTGGTCCCCCGAGACGCAGGCTTCAACTTGGAAAGCCTGGAGTCCGGGCCGGCGGTCATTGCCACCAGCAGCACCCGCCGCCGGGCGCAATGGCTGCGCCGCTTTCCGCAGCACCGCGTCGAATCCCTGCGCGGGAACGTAAATTCCCGCCTGCAGAAGCTGGCGGGAAGCGACTGGGCCGGGGCCATCTTTGCCGCGGCCGGACTGGAACGCATCGGCCTGCGCCCGGAGCACGCGGTAACGCTCGACTGGATGCTCCCTGCTCCCGCGCAGGGCGCGATTATGGTGGCAGCCCGCAGCAGCGACGATGCCGTGCTCGCAGCCTGCAGCCCCCTGAATCACAAGCCTACGGCGATATGCACGCAGATTGAAAAAGATTTCCTCCGCGCGCTCCGTGGCGGCTGCACCGCGCCGATCGGCGCATTCGCACAGCTGCAGGAAGGGCAGATCGTATTCCGGGGCAACCTCCTGAGCCCCGACGGCAGCGAAGAGCTCCGCACCGAGCGCCGGGTATCTCTCGCAGACGCCGCACAGCTCGGAGAAAGCTGCGGCGCCGAGCTGCTGGACCAGGGCGGAGAACGCATCCTTCAACAATCACGTATTCCGCTGCAGTGATGGAAGCTTCCCGGGACCTCATACTCAGCACCAAAAAGCTAAAGCCCCGGCTCTCGTCCCAGCTGCAACAGCTTCCCGGCTTCCGGTACCAGGAAGACGACTTCATCCGCATTTCGGCCGTCATCGACACGACCGGGCTTGCCGACCTGGATCTGGCGGCGCCGCTTGTCTTCACGAGCGGGAATGCGCTCCGGATCGCCGCCGGCTACTACGCGACCGTACGGGAATATACCGGGATCGTCTATACCCTGGCAGGCTCCAGCGCCGACGAGGCGCGCCGCTACCTGCCTTACGCGCAGATCCGGAGCGCAGGGCAGGACGGAGCCGAGCTCGCGCAAGCCATCCTGGACGCTCAGCCCCCGGGGAAGATCACTTTCTTCTGCGGGAACAAGCGCCGCGACAGCCTGCCGGACATGCTCCGCGAGCGGAGCTTCCAGGTGCGCGAAGTGTTGGTCTATGAAACCGGCTTCGCCCCCCACCAGCTACAGGAGTTCCCCGCGGTGATCCTGTTCTTCAGTCCTTCCGCGGTGGAAAGCTATTTGATGGCCAACCGTCTCAGCGCCGGTACGGTCTGTATCGCCATCGGCAATACGACGGCCGACCTGCTGCGCCGGCAGCAATTCGGCATCCGGATCCTGACGGCGGCAGCGCCTAGCCAGGAAGCCGTCGTGGAAACCTTATTGAACTACTTAAATACGATCAACGTTTGAGCACCACTCCCCCCAATCACCTGATGTTGCGCGCGCTGCGCGGCGAATCCGTCGAGCGGCCGCCCGTATGGATGATGCGCCAGGCCGGCCGCTACCTGCCCGACTATATGAAGCTGCGCCGGCAGTACGACTTCTTCACCCGCGTGCAAACCCCGGCGCTGGCCTGCGAGATCACCCTGCAGCCCGTCGACCAGATCGGCGTGGATGCGGCGATCCTCTTCTCCGATATCCTGGTCATCCCGCAGGCCATGGGACTGGAAGTGCTGCTCGAGGAAGGCAAAGGGCCCATGCTCCCCAAGACCGTTGCATCGCTGGCGGACGTGAACGCCCTGAACAGCGATCCGGCGGAAACCACCGGGCTGCTGGAATACGTCGCGGACGCTCTGCGTCTGATCAAGGCGGAGCTTGGCGGCCGCGTGCCCCTGATCGGCTTTGCCGGCGCTCCCTGGACCATCCTCTGCTATATGGTCGAAGGCAAGGGCAGCAAGACCTTCGACAAGGCGAAGGCTTTCTGCTACACCCAGCCCGAAGCGGCTCATGCGCTGCTGCAAAAGATTACCGACGTCACGATCGCCTATCTCCATATGCAGGTTCGCGCCGGCGCCGACCTGGTGCAGGTCTTCGACAGCTGGAGCGGCCTGCTGAGCCCGGAAGATTTCAACCGCTGGGCCTTCCCCTACCTGAAGCAGATCGCCGAAGCCGTGCAGGGTCACGCCCCTGTGATCCTCTTCCCCAAAGGCAGCTGGTACGCGATGGAGCAGCTGGCGAAGACCGGTGCCTCCGGCATCGGCCTCGACTGGACCGTCACGCCCGGGCTGGCACGACAGTGGACCCGTAACGAGATCACCCTGCAGGGCAATTTCGATCCGGCGCGCCTGCTGGCCCCGATCCCCGAGATCACGCAGGCCGTTCACAAGATGATCGACGACTTCGGCCCGCACCGCTATATCGCGAATCTGGGCCACGGCATCCTGCCGAACATTCCCGTCGATCATGCAAGAGCATTCGTTGACGCCGTAAAATCCTGGCAACCGAAATGAATCCGACCGCATCACTCCGCGAGCGCTGGGACGAGTATATCCTGAGCCTGCAGGACGAGATCTGCAGCAGCCTCGAGGCTATCGACGGGCAAGCCTGCTTCCGAGAAGACAGGTACCGGCGCAGCGAAGCGGACGGCGGCGGCGGACGGACGCGGGTGATGAGCGGCGGCGCGGTCTTCGAAAAGGCCGGCGTGAATACCTCCTCCGTGCAGGGCGAAGTCACGGACCTGATGCGCACTCAGCTTCAGATCGGGGGCAAGCGCTGGTACGCCTGCGGGCTTAGCCTGGTCCTGCATCCCTTCAGCCCGATGGTGCCGACCGTACACGCAAACTGGCGCTATTTCGAAACCTACGACGAAGCTGGGAACCTAGCAGATTCCTGGTTCGGCGGCGGCTGCGATCTGACCCCCTATTACCTGTTCAAG
>JASLDA010000279.1 GCA_030151745.1 Chitinophagaceae bacterium
GCGGCGGCGCCTTGCATGCTTCCACGGCCTTGCCGAGCGCCCGGGTGCTGTCCAGCCGGCTCGCGAGCAGCGCGGCTTTATTGGTCTTTGTGTACCGGCAGTTCACGGATTTGCCGGCAAGGTTCAGCAGCAGGTCCGCGTGCTCGAGCTCTTCCGTCCAGGGACCGGTGCCTACGCCGTCCCACCGGACGGTGCGGGCCTGCGTAGGCCGGCTGGCACCGTAGCTGTTGTTCTTTTCAGCACGCTTGCGGCTCAGGATTACAACCTCGTGCCGCCGGTCCCAGTACGCGGCCAGCGCGTTTCCCAGAAATCCGCTGCCGCCTGCGATTACGATTTTCATATAGGCAGGTTTTTCAGAGCTTCCAATGGATTTCACGGCGATGCCGCCCGGCGGCGTGCATATTTCTCAGCTCGCAAAGGCAGATGCCGAAGTACCAGATAGCCAACACCGGTGCGAGAAAGAGCAGGACGATCAGGAACAATATCAGGATATAGATGCCCAGGATGCCGATGTTGCCGGCCAGCCCGGGATCTTGCCCGAGCCAGAATCCGAGGCCGGAGCACAGCAGGGAAAACAGGGCGGTACAGGCGAGAATTTTCAGGACCCATGCATAGCCCGCCCTGCGCGCCCGGCTGCCCGGATTCCCGAGCTGGTTTAAGAGAAAGCTTAAGACCTGCCAGGCGCCGAGCGTGCAGTACGCAAGGAGGATGTTGTTCCAGCTTAAGCCGGTGCTGCGCCCCAGCGGAAACAGCATCAGCAGCTGCCCCGCCAGGTCGAGATACTTTAACAGAAAGGAGGCTTTCATAGAAGATCCATTTTATGGCAGGTTGTATCTCAGGCCTTGAACTGAAGCGTAGGGTCGTTGCGGTCGGCGATGGCGCGCTTGCGCAGGCGGTAGAAGACGATCATGTTCAGGAAGTGCATGCAGCCCAGGATCAGGATGATGGCGCCGATCTTCAGGCTGAGGATCTCGAAAATATCACGGCCGGAAACCGGGTTCTGCCTCACTTTGAGCGTGTAAACGGCATAGCCGATATTGATGAGGTAGAAGCCTGTAAGCAGCAGGTTGTTCACGGCATGCGCCAGCTCCTTATTGCCGTGGAAGATATCGATCAGGAAGAGCTTGCCGTTGCGGAACAGGGTATGCGCTACCCAGACCGTGAGGCCGATGGTGATGACCAGGTACAGGCTGTACAGCAGATTGATGTAGTTGATCATGGCAATGACAGTTTGAGGTGATTGATTGTATGGTTCGTCCAGGAAAAAATGAAAGATTAGGTTGCGAAGGGAGGGCTGCTGTGTTGATGATTGGATTGTTTTATTATTTCAGAAAGAATTGAAAGCTTAATGCGGCAGGAGGCCATTCGTATAGTTGCGGCAGGGCGACGCCCTGCCGCGGTTTATATGAACAGCTTCAGCAGCGTTCCTGTAAACCAGTTCTCATCCGCCCTGATCAGGCTTTCCAGCGCCTTATCCGCCTGGCCGGCGAACTTTTCGATATGTGCCACCGTCTGGTTAAAAGCCTTGACCTCCGGGTCTTTCTTGTCGCCTTCGATATTCTTCAGTCCTTCCAGCACCTTCAGCATGGGATCCAGCTCGCGCTTGCGGCGTTCCCGGATGATGCGCATGCTGACCTTCCAGATGTCCTTTTCCGCCAGGAAGTATTCGCGGCGCTCGCCCGGCTTCAGCACTTTCTACACCAGTCCCCAGTCCATCAGGTCGCGCAGGTTCATATTGGCATTGCCGCGGCTGATCTGCAATTGCTCCATGATGGCCTCGGCGTGAATCGGGTCGGGCGTCACCAGGAGCAGGGCGTGGATCTGCGCCATAGTGCGGCTGATGCCCCATTGCGTCCCCAGCACCCCCCAGCTGTTGATGAATTCCTGCTTGGCTGCTTCCAGTTTCATAGGCTAAAGATAATCGAGTTTCTCAAACTTTCAATTATTTCTGAAAGAAATTTCCGGCCTGCCATGAAAAACGAGGTGTCACCTCTGCTGGAGGTGACACCTCGTTTTTTTATACACCTCGTTCCGGGAAAAGCCCTTGCGGAGCCTTAGAAATTCTTGTATGCCAGCGTCATCTTCTGGAGGAAGGTGCTCTGGTACACGCCCTTGGCGATATCCATGCCCGGGAGTTCGATGCGGGAGCCGGCTATCAGCGCGTTCGCCTTGGCCAGCACCGGCTGCAGCGCCCAGCGCAGGCGCTCCGCTTCCTGCTGCCAGTTGTCGCGGCCCATGTTTTCGATGTTGAAGTTCATGATCGTGGAGTGATCCTGGACGACGATATAGTAGCAGCCCAGGAGGGGGCAGGTATTGAACAGCTCGATGTCGATCTTGCCGGCTTCGATCAGCTTGTTGGCCGCGATCTTCTGCCGGGCGTCGATGACGATATCCGTAAGCGTATTGAGCAGGATCGCGATGCTTTCCGCGGCGCCGATCACCGCGGTGCTGGCCGTGCCGCCGTCGGCGAGCGTGGAAAGTCCCTTTGCCGTAAAGGCGGTCGTGCGCACGACCGCGTCGATCGTCTGCTTGTCGATCTGCCTGTCGATGATCGCTGAAATGGCCCGGAGCGCCGCGGCGGCATCGCCGGGACGCACATTGCCGTAGTTCTCGTCCATGACCATCTGGTCGTAGACATTGCCGGCGATGCCTACCCAGGCGGAGACGGCCCGCGCGCCGGATGAGAATACGCCGAACAGCGGCGCCGCATCCTTCGCGAAATCCGCGACCGCCGTGCCGAATACCGCTTCGATTATCTGGTTGCGGGTCGCTTCGGGAATGCCGTCGCCCATAATGGCTTCGATCGTTTTCTCGAGATTCCGCGCGATGCTGTAGAGCGGGCTGCCTACCGCGTAGGCCCTGCCGGCCAGGCCCACGCCGGTCTT
This sequence comes from Chitinophagaceae bacterium, assembly GCA_030151745.1. GTDB lineage: Bacteria > Bacteroidota > Bacteroidia > Chitinophagales > Chitinophagaceae > UBA1952. The sequence goes on from JASLDA010000279.1 coordinate 2,886, forward strand.
CGCGCCGTTTTCGAGGGTGGAAAGCCGGGTCGAGATCGTATTGCAGCGCTGCCGCGTAATGCCCCAGAAACTGTCCTTGAACTTCATTTCCCGTCCCTGGAACATGCGCGCGGCCGCCTGCCGCATGTTTTCCTTCATTTCCTGCTTCGCCAGCTGGTCGGCGCGCTGCTCTTCCCCGCTCTTGAACGCCGGTCCCGTGCCTAGTATGCCAAGCTGGTCATAAAGCTTCTTGACAGCGCCTTTCTCGTTGCGCACGCTTCTATGCCAGTCCTGGCGCTTGGCGTTCTGTTCATTGATCCAGGCTACCAGGGCTTTTTTGGTCTCCACCTCGTTACGGCCGCGGAGGGCATTGTCGATCTTCTTCAAGGCCTCGCTCCTCGGTTTAATAAGGGAATGGGTGTCTTTCATCCATTGATCATATGTCATCGTCAGCGGCATAGGAATAAATACTAGGGGAATTTAAGCGAGCCAACGCGGCCGGCCGGGACGAATATATGGCGACTATTCATAAGCGGATCGGCGGGCGTCCCGGCTGTTTTTAGGAAAGGGCAGGCTGATCCGGGCACCGCCTTCGGGACGGGTTAAGCCTCCGGGGCCGAACCCGCCATAGTGGCTCAACGGGCCAGGGCCGGCCTGCCGAGCCATAGGGCAGGGGACTCTTTGCATAATTTTAACGTTAACTATTATTTAACGTATTGCCGTCTACCCGGAGCTGCCGCCTGCGGTCGATTCATGGCGGATGCAGGCGGAGCGGACAATTCCGTAGAATCCGGCCGACCCTGCGTCAATCTCTTAATCTCTTGTAATTTTGCGCCTCATTCTCAACTGATGAATCCCACCGTTAAAATTTTCTCCGGAAACTCATCGGCTGTACTGGCTGAGCAGATCGCAACCTCCTTCGGCAAGAAGCTGGGTGCCTGCCAGATCCAGAAGTTCAGCGATGGCGAGTTCCAGCCGGTCTTCCAGGAAAGCATCCGCGGCGACTATGTCTTTCTCGTGCAGAGCACCTACGCTCCGACCGATAATCTCATGGAGCTGCTGATGATGATCGATGCGGCCCGCCGGGCTTCCGCGGGCTATATCGTAGCGGTGATCCCGTATTTCGGCTTTGCCCGGCAGGACCGGAAGTATAAGCCCCGGGTTTCCATCGCGTCCAAGCTGATCGCGAACATCCTGACCGAGGCCGGCGCCAACCGCGTGATGACCATGGACCTGCACGCCCCGCAGATCCAGGGCTTCTTCGATATCCCGGTGGACCACCTGGACGCTTCTGCGATTTTCATCCCTTACATTGAGAATCTTAAGATAGAAAACCTTACCTTTGCGTCCCCGGACGTAGGCTCCACGAACCGCGTACGCGAGGTCGCTTCGTATTTCAACGCCGAAATGGTGATCTGCGACAAGCAGCGCAAGCGGGCGAACGAAGTGGCTTCGATGACGGTGATCGGAGACGTGACGGACCGGAACGTAGTTCTTATCGACGATATCTGCGATACGGCAGGCACCCTGACCAAGAGTGCGGCCCTGCTCAAGGAACGCGGCGCCCGCAGCGTCCGCGCCTTCTGCACCCACCCGGTGCTGAGCGGCAAGGCTTACGAGAACATCAACAACTCCGTTCTCGAAAAGCTGGTAGTCTGCGATACTATTCCCCTGAAGCAGCAAAGCGACAAGATCGAGGTCCTCTCCACCGCGGAGCTCTTCTCGATCGCGATCCGCAACACCTTCGAGGGCAAGTCGATCAGCTCTTTGTTTATTCACGCCAACCGAAAGACGGCGCAACCCAGCTAATTCAATTGGTGAATGAGCGAATTCGTGGATTTGTGAACGCCCGGAAGTATCCGCAATTCGCAAATTCGCGTATTTACGAATTCACGAACATTCTGTCTAAGCATCAAAACCTCTCAGGCCCGGGAACGGCAGCCTGCCACTTCAATCAAGCAAACTAAACAAACAACAGCCCATTCAGAGACGGTCGTTACAGGTATCCGCTCGCTCCCTGAAAGGCAACAAAACAAACACGCATGAAGAGCGTAAAAATTGAAGGACAATCCAGAAGCGAACACGGCAAGACTGCTACGCGCCGCCTTCGTTCTGAAGGACAAGTACCCTGCGTAATCTACGGAGGCGAAAAGGAGGTCCATTTCTCCGCGCCGCTGCTGGCGTTCCGCCCGCTGGTGTACACCGCCGATTTCCAGATCGCCGAGATCACCGTTGACGGCGCTACGCACCGCTGCATCCTGAAGGACAAGCAGTTCGATGTCGTTACCGACAGCCTGAGCCACGTGGACTTCCTGGAGCTGGTCGAAGACCGCAAGGTTATCGCCAACCTGCCGCTGAAGTATGTAGGCCAGCCGGCCGGCGTAAAGGCGGGCGGCCGTCTGGAAACCAAGATGAAGACCCTGAAGGTCCGCGCCCTGCCGAAGTACCTGAAGGAAGCCATCGAAGTGGATATCACCAACCTCGAGCTGAACGGCAATATGCGCGTTCAGGACGTGACTGTCGAGAACATGGAAGTAATGAACTCCCCGCGGATTCCCATCGCGTCCATCGTAATGACCCGCG
>JASLDA010000288.1 GCA_030151745.1 Chitinophagaceae bacterium
TTCAACGAAGCCGCAGCAGCAGGACGGGCCGGACTGCGCCGCAGCAGGAAGCGGCATTTTTCGGTAAGGAAACCGCCGGCTCATTCTTCGAGCCCCGCAGCCAGAGCTTCTTCCAGCCCGCATCCCCGGACCTGGTACAGCGAAAATGCGAGAAATGCGAGGAGGAGGAAAAAGGTGCCAAGCATCAGGCGGCTTCGGCAGCGCAGCAGAAGCCGGAACCTGAAGCCGCAGCGATTGGGGATGAAAAAGAAAAGGACAGGAAGCTGATGAAGAAGGAAGCTGCAGATGCCTCCCCGGCAGCCGCCACTACCAGGCTGGCCGGCGCAGCAGGCAACGGCGGCGTCCCGCTTTCCGGGGCCACCAACACTTATTTCAGCGACGCCATCGGCTACGATTTCAGCCCCGTCCGGATTCATACGGGAGACGAGGCCGACCGTTCCGCAAGAGCCGTACAGGCCAAAGCTTATACGATAGGGCAGCATATCGTGTTCCGCGAAGGGCAGTTTCAGCCGGAAAGCGCTGCCGGGCAATGGCTGCTGGCGCACGAGCTGGCGCATGTCGCCCAGCAGGGCAGCGGGCAAATCCGGCGCCGGGCCGAGACCGACGGGCAGGAAGAGCTGAAGCCGACCATGAACAGCGGAGCCGGTCCCCTGCGCTTTGAAAACAAGCGCGATTACGGGAATTGCCGGAACGTGAATGTCAGCGGGCATACGGACGCGAACTATTCCAACAGCCACACCTTCGACTCCGCCGGCCGGCAAAGCCGCGGATGCACCGACTGCGGCCCCGAGGAATGCGTGACGAATACGGGGGTCATTACTTCCGTCTTCGATGCCAATCCGACGGTCACGCTGCCCTCCGTACCCGGCGTGCTCAGCGAATGCGAAGCCGCCGCCGTCGAGACCTTCATCAATGGAACGCTCAATGCGCACGAGCAACGGCATGTCGCCGCGTTCAATACCTACAAGGGGACGGTGCGGACCCGGTACACGTATACGGGCTGCGCTTCGGGGGAAGATGCGTTCGTGGAGCAGCGGCACAATGCCATAGAGGCGGCGGGGCGCAGGGCATCGGACGCCGCCAGCGCCCGGCTGGATCCCTTCAACCCGCCCATCCCCTGCAATTGCCCCGAACCGGCGCAGCAATCGGGCCAGGAATCCGAATGACGACACCTCTTACGGCCGGGCTGTCCGTTAAGGCCCGCAACTCGATTTCCGACCCGCAGTTTTGTAACTTCCGCTGCTCATCATGCCGATCCCAGATTCCCTTCCTTCCGAGTTCCGCCGCTATCTGATCCGGCAGCTGCAGGCGCTGGAAACCGGCCCCGGACCGGGCATTCCGGAAGAGCTGGAAGCCGCGCTGCAGGACTGGCGGCATCCGGAAGCCCTGCTGCAGGGCCTGGCGCCGCAGGAGCTTTGCATCGTCCTGCTTTGCCTGATGCCGCAGCTGCAGCCTGATTTCCTGGGCGCCTGCGTGCTGGAAGCATTTCCGGCGGGCGGGGACCTGCCGGTCCTGGGCGGCGTCCGGGGCCTGCAGCACCGGGGCCTGCTTCCGACGGGCGAAACGATCGTGGCCCTGCTGGGTGGCTCCCGCATCGGCGACCGGCTCCGAGTCCAGGAGCTGCTGCATCCCGATGCGGCGCTGGGCCGGACCGGGCTCGTCTATATAGAAAGCCTGCGCGAGGGCGAGCCCCCGATGAGCGGCCGTGCCATCATCCCCCAGCAGTTTGCCGACCAGCTGCTCTACGGCCGCGAGCCCGCTCCCCGCTTTGGCCCGGAATTCCCGGCGCGCCTCGTATCGACGGCCATGGAATGGGCCGACGCGGTGCTGCCGGCTCATACCCGCAACCAGATCGCCGATATAGGCGCCTGGCTGGAGCACCAGGAAAAGCTCCGGCAGGACGCCAACCTGGCCCGCAAGCTGAAGCCCGGCTACCGGGTGCTTTTCTATGGCCCGCCGGGCACGGGCAAAACGCTTACCGCGGCCCTGCTCGGCAAGGAGCACGCCAAGGACGTATACCGTATCGACCTGTCCCAGATCGTGAGCAAATACATCGGTGAAACCGAGAAGAATCTCGAGCTTGTATTCCGCCGCGCGGAACGCAAGGACTGGATCCTGTTCTTCGACGAGGCCGATGCCCTGTTCGGGAAGCGTACCTCCGTGCAAAGCGCGCATGATAAATATGCAAACCAGGAGACGAGCTACCTGTTACAGCGCGTGGAAGACTACACCGGGCTGCTGATCCTGGCGTCGAACTTCAAGAATAACCTCGATGACGCCTTTATCCGGCGCTTCCATGCCATCGTTCATTTCCCCGCACCCAACACCCAGGATCGCCTCGCCCTCTGGGAGCGCAGCCTGCCGGCCAGTTTGCCGCTGGATCCCAGGGTGAATCTCCATGAGCTGGCGGCACATTACGAGCTCACTGGTTCGGGCATTCTCAATGCCGTCCATTACGCAGTGCTGCACAGCTACCGGCACGGGGAGCAGCAGCTGTCCCAGCCAGGGCTGCACGAAGGCATCCGGAAGGAGTTCCTTAAGGAAGAAAAGGTAGTATAGGCAATGCCTGAGGAGACCCAAAAAAACTACGCGGAATTCCTGCTGCTGCCTATCTTTAAGCCATATTACCCGGCATCATTATGAAGCGAATCCTCTACGCATCCTTTTTCGCGGCCTGTGCGGCTTTAAGTCTTTCATCCTGCATGAACGGAGATTATGATGCGGACCCGAACAACGTTTCCACCTCGTCGAATCCGCTGAACCAGGGCAACAACGGGAACGGAGGCAACGGGGGCGGCGAGAACAACTTCAACTGGAACGGTTCCGATCCCATGAGCGCCAAGGTTGAGGGCACGGGCTGGCAGGCGGCCACGGTCACCTACCTGCCGGAGACTCCCGGCTTCCCGGCCAGCGTTGCCGGCTACGGGGGCGACAATTCTGCGATCATCGTAAATATCCCCACGAATCCGACGCTGAATACGACTTATACCTTCGGCTCGAACCTGACCGGCAGCTACTCCGTCAGCGCAAACACCACCAACCCGAACGATATCTATAACGCCGGACAGGGCGGAAGCGG
>JASLDA010000322.1 GCA_030151745.1 Chitinophagaceae bacterium
TGGTGCCGTCGCCGCGGAGCAGGAGCTTCTGGTCCAGGCCGTCCGCCGTCAGGTCGATCCAGACGGAGCCGTCTTCCTTTTTGAACAGGATGCCGCGTTTCAGGCCGTCTTCCACGATCTGCTTGCCGAGCAGGTAGGTATCGCTTTCGTAATAGTATTTGTCGAAGCGGATGCCGAGGCGGTGATACGTTTCGTCGAAGCCCTTGTACACCCAGCCGTTCATCTCGGCCCAGAGCGCGCGGACCTCCGGATCGCCGGCTTCCCAGCGGCGGAGCATGTCCTGGGCCTCGAGCATTACCGGGGAAACGCTGTCTGCGATATCCGCCAGCTCCTCGCGGATCTTGTCGGCCTTTTCCCCGCTGCCGGCGACCTCCGGCTCCGCCAGCCTGGCGCTGAGCTGCTGCCATTTTTCGGCCTTGGCCGCCGGGAACGCGCTGAAGTCGCCGCTTTCGGCGGCAGCGCGGACCTGCGCCGACTCGGCCTTCAGCTCATCGCTGAAGCGGACATAATACTCGCCTACGAGGTGATCGCCTTTGATGCCGGTGCTGTCGGGGGTGGCGCCGTTGCCCAGGCGCTTCCAGGCCACCATGCTCTTGCAGATATGGATGCCGCGGTCGTTGACAAGGTTGGCCATCACCACCTGCTGCCCCTGGGACTTCAGGATATTGCTCACCGCGAAGCCCAGGAAGTTGTTGCGCAGGTGCCCGAAGTGCAGGGGCTTATTGGTATTCGGCGAGGAGTATTCCACCATCACGCGGTAGTCGTGGCTGGGGGCGTCGCCGTAGAGAGTATCGTTGAAGTGGTTCAGCAGGAACTCCGGCCAGTAATTCTCGCTGACGCTCAGGTTCAGGAAGCCGCCGACGATCTCATAGGCGCTGAAGAGCGAGGTATGGGCGACGAGGTAGTCGCCGATCTGCTTGCCGAGCTCGGCCGGCTTTGCGCGCAGCGCCTTGACGAAGGGGAAGAGCACTACAGTATAATGTCCGTTGAACTCCGGCTTGGTCTGGCTGACGGTGATCTGGGAGGCGTCGGCGTTCAGTTCGGGAAAAAGCGCGCGCAGGGCGTTGGCCGTAGCGCATTTCAGTTGGGCGGCAAGCGTCATGTGAAAAGAGGCCGGAAACTCCGACGGTGGGCAAATTTCGGTCGATAAGTTGAATAAGGCGTAGCGCTTGTGCCGGAACAGTTTCACGCAGCATACGGTAATCCGCGGACGCAGGGCCCGTGTCGGAAAATGAGCGCGCATGAAGCGATAGATATTACATGCGGTACTGCAGAGTAGGTCTATTCAACTATTAAATCATTCAACTAATCAGTTATTCAGCTCCTCCCTGAGGTCAGCGGAGCAAGTTGCCGGGTAAAAGCTCCCTGTCTTTGAGGCAGAGCCCATTATCTTTGCCCTTACACTTTGGCAAGAATCATGTTTTCTTTTAAACGCCTCTGGATGGCTCTGCCGCTGGTAGGGCTGCTGGCATCCTGCAGCGAGGATATCCAGATCGCTGCTCCCTATAAGCCCGTGACTGTCGTCTATGGCCTGCTGGATATCGCGGATACCGCTCACTATATCCGTATCCAGAAGGCTTTCCTGGACGAAAACAAAAGCGCGATCCAGATGGCGCAGAACCCGGATTCCAGCTTCTATCCGAACCTGAACGTCCGCCTTCAGGACTTTAATTCCACCACGATATTCGATCGTTCGACCCTTGTCGGCGAGGAAACGCTCAACCGGGTGGACCTGACGCTGGAAGGATACCCCAAGGAAGAGGGCCCTTTCTTCAAGACCCCGAACTATGCCTACAAGTCGAAGCGGCCCTTGGTTTTCGGCCATACTTACCGCCTCGTAATCGACAATCCCGCTACGGGCGAGTCGGATACGGCCCAGACCCAGGTGATCAGCAATGACTTCAGCGAGTTCCAGGTGTACGAGTTCACGCCGATGCTCCAGGTCAACTTCCCGGCGATCCGCAACGACGATATGTTCCGGCTCACGGTGCGGCCCCCGGTGAGCAGCCAGATGTACGAAGGCGTCGTGCGCTTCCATTGGGTGGATAAGGATGGCTCGGTCGAGACCGACCGGAGCGCCGACTACCGCTTCGCATCGAATTCGCGCCCGGCGGCCGGCAATACCGTCGAGCTGTCGACGACACAACGGTCCTTTTTCAGCTTCCTGCAGGGCGCGATGGGACCGGCCCCGACGAACGTGCAGCGCTATATGGACAGCTGCGACCTGATCGTATGGGCAGGCGGCAAAGACCTGTTCGACTACCAGACCATCAACAACGCCCAGGGCGGCATTACGGCAGACCAGATCAAGCCGATCTATACGAATATCCGCGGCAAGAACGTCTACGGGCTGTTCAGCACCCGCACCCGCATCGTCCGCAATCTGGCTCCGATCAGCGACCGTACCATGGACAGCCTGATGTACGGCTACACGATGAAGCCGCTCAATATCCAGGGCCGCTCCGATCATTGACAGCTTTACAGGCCCCGGGAAAACGAACTGACCCCATTGCCTTGGCAATGGGGTTTTTTCATGCAATTTGACAGCCCGGATGACAAATTTTCCAGCATGAACGACATGGCATTTTTATTGAACTGCTCTGCCCGGTAATGATTTCACAAGGGACGATGCATGAGATTCTCGCTGAGTATGATCGTGCATCCCATCATCCTGCAGATCATAGAACCTATCCTGAACACTAATATTTCAATATTCACTTAAACATTATGGGAAAAATTATCGGTATTGACCTTGGCACCACGAACTCCTGCGTAGCCGTAATGGAGGGCAATGGGCCTTTGGTTATCGCCAATGATGAAGGCCGTCGCACGACGCCGTCGATCGTGGCTTTTATGAAGAATGGCGAGCGTAAGGTGGGCGATCCCGCCAAGCGCCAGGCCATCACCAACCCCACCGCTACCATCCAGTCGATCAAGCGCTATATGGGCCGCCGTTTCGACGAGGTAGGCGAGGAAATCAAGCACAACTCCTACAAGGTTATCAAGGGCGACAACAACACCACGCGTGTTGACATCGACGGACGCGCCTATACGCCGCAGGAAATCTCCGCGATGATCCTGCAGAAGATGAAGAAGACCGCCGAAGACTTCCTCGGCACCGAGGTTAACGAAGCGGTGATCACCGTTCCGGCCTACTTCAACGACGCACAGCGTCAGGCTACCAAGGAGGCGGGCGAGATCGCCGGCCTGAACGTACGCCGCATCATCAACGAGCCTACCGCCGCGGCCCTGGCCTATGGCCTGGACAAGCAGCACAAAGATTCCAAGATCGCAGTGTTCGACCTCGGCGGCGGTACTTTCGATATCTCCATCCTCGAGCTCGGCGACGGCGTGTTCGAAGTAAAGAGCACCAACGGAGATACCCACCTCGGCGGCGACGACTTCGACAAGGTCATCATGGACTGGCTGGCCGATGAGTTCAAGAAGGACGAGGCCATCGACCTGCACAAGGACCCGATGAGCTGGCAGCGCCTGAAGGAAGCCGCTGAAAAAGCCAAGATCGAGCTGTCTTCCTCCCAGGAAACCGAGATCAACCTGCCGTATATCACCGCTGTCGACGGCGTGCCCAAGCACCTCGTCCGCAAGCTGACCCGCGCCAAGTTCGAGCAGCTCAGCGATTCCCTCGTCGAGCGTACGCTGGAGCCCTGCCGCAAGGCCCTGAAGGACGCCGGCATGTCTACCTCCGAGATCGACGAAGTGATCCTCGTGGGCGGTTCCACCCGGATTCCGAAGATCCAGGAAGTGGTTGAGAAGTTCTTCGGCAAGAAGCCGAACCGCGGCGTAAACCCGGACGAAGTGGTCGCCGTCGGCGCCGCGATCCAGGGCGGCGTGCTCACCGGCGACGTGAAGGACGTGCTCCTGCTGGACGTCACCCCTCTCTCCCTCGGTATCGAGACCATGGGCGGCGTGATGACCAAGCTCATCGAGGCGAACACGACCATCCCCACCCGCAAGACCGAAACCTTCTCCACCGCTGCCGACAACCAGCCGAGCGTGGACCTGGTGGTGCTGCAGGGCGAGCGCCCGATGGCCAAGGACAACAAGAATCTCGGCCGCTTCAACCTCGACGGCATCCCGCCGGCCCCGCGCGGCGTTCCCCAGATCGAAGTGACCTTCGATATCGACGCCAACGGTATCCTGAACGTAACCGCCAAGGACAAGGGCACCGGCAAGCAGCAGAATATCCGCATCGAAGCCGGCTCCGGCCTGAGCAAGGATGAGATCGAGCGCATGAAGAACGAAGCCAAGGCCAACGAGGCTGCGGACAAGGAAGTGCGCGAGCGCGTCGAAAAGCTGAACATGGCGGACGGCCTCATCTTCAACAGCGAAAAGCAGCTCAAGGAATACGGAGACAAGCTCCCCGCAGATGCCAAGAGCAGCATCGAAAGCGCCGTGAGCGAGCTCCGCGAAGCCCACAAGTCCGAAAACCTCAGCGCGATCGACAGCGCTATGGAAAAGCTGAACAATGCATGGCAGGCTGCCTCCCAGCATATGTATGCCGGTGAGCAGGGCGCCCCGGGCGCAGGTCCCGATCAGGGCCAGCAGCAAGGCAGCAGCAGCGACAACGTAGCCGATGCCGAATACGAAGAAGTGAAATAATCAGATCATAGGATCCGAACCGAAACCGGCCGCGAGCGAAAGCTTGCGGCCGGTTTTTTTTAATCGGCAATCGGCAATCGGCAATTTGCAATGGAAGGGGAGCGGAGGTATTGTACAAGAACATAGGGCAAACGGATCCCCGTTGCCGTTGTCTCGAGCTGCCATTCGCCAATTTGCCTATTGATCTACCGGCTCCCGTTCCGCTTCATGCGCTATGACTTATGACCTATGTCATGTCTTCCGTAACTTGCCGCGGATGGCTACACTCAATCCACCTAAAGCTCCCGCGACCAACGGGCTTTTCACGAGTGACAACAAGGGCGCGATCGATGCGCTGGCCCAGGCGCAGGCAATCGCGTTCGCTCCCTATGTTTTCCAGGCTTCCGTGCTCCTGCGCGACCGGGGGCTGCTCCGCGAGATCGAGCGCTGCTCCCGTACGGGAGGCGGCACCTCGATCGGGCATCTGGCCGAATTCAGCGGCATGAGCCACTATGCGGTCCGGGTGCTCGTAGAAGCCGGGCTCGGCATCGGGCTTATCTACCGGGATAACGAGCTGCTGCGCCTGAGCAAGACCGGGCACTTTTTCCTGAACGACATGATGACCCGCGTCAACACGGACTTCATGCGGGATGTCTGCTACGACGGCGCCCAGGATCTGGAAGCCTCGCTCGACGAGAGCCGGCCCGCCGGGCTCCGCCACCTGAATCCCGAATGGAAGACGATCTATCCCTATATCTCGAAGCTCGAGCCCCAGGTCAAGCAAAGCTGGTTCGCCTTTGACCATTTCTATTCGGACAATGCCTTCCCCGTAGTGCTCCCGATCCTGTTCGGGCACACGCCGGCCCGTGTCCTGGACATCGGCGGCAATACCGGCAAGTTCATCCTGAGCTGCCTGAATTTCGACGCGAATGTCCGCATGGGCATGGTGGACCTTCCAGGGCAGATCGCGACGGCTCGGGGCAATATCGCCGAGGCCGGTTTCGCCGATCGTCTTGACTATTACCCCACCGATATCCTCGATCCGCAGTCGAAACTGCCCGAAGGCTATGACATTATTTGGATGAGCCAGTTCCTAGACTGCTTCTCCGATGCCGAGATCACCAATATTCTCAGCAAATGCTACGCTGCATTGCCCCGGAACGGCCGGGTGTTCATCCTGGAGACCTTCTGGGACCGGCAGAAGTTCGCGGCGTCCGCATTCAGCCTGCAGATGATATCGCTGTACTTCACCACGATGGCCAACGGCAACAGCCAGATGTACGACAGCGCCGTATTCATGAAGCTCATCGCGGAAGCCGGCTTTGAAGTAGCGTCCGTCCGCGACGGCATCGGTCTCGGCCATACTTTGCTTGAGCTGAAGAAGCCCGAATAAACTCCTTTCCCAAGCCCCCAATTTTTCGTTTTGCCTTCCACCATACAGCTGGGCAACGGTGGGTTGACGCTTGAAGCGCTCAACCAGATCGTTGTCGAGCACGCCCCGATCGCGCTAAGCGAAGCTGCTCTCAACGAGGTGCGGCGCTCGCATGAATTTCTTGTCGGCTTCAGCCAGGACAAGCTCATCTACGGCATCAACACCGGCTTCGGCCCGATGGCGCAGTACCGCATCCCGGACGAGGACCGCGAAGCCCTGCAGTACAACCTGATACGCAGCCACAGCTCCGGCATGGGCAGGCTGCTGACCCCGCTGCAGATGCGCGCCACGATGCTGGCCCGCCTCAATACCATGCTGCTGGGCTACAGCGGGGTGCACCCCGGGCTCGTCACCCTGATGGTGGACCTGATCAATGCGAAGGCCTATCCCTGCATCTACGCGCATGGCGGCGTCGGGGCTTCCGGCGACCTGGTGCAGCTCGCGCATCTCGCGCTGGGCCTGATCGGAGAAGGCGAGATGTGGCATGAAGGCCAGGTGCGGCCCGCCGCGGACCTGTACCGGGAGCTCGGCCTGAAGCCGCTGAAGATCCAGCTCCGCGAGGGCCTCGGCCTGCTCAACGGCACCTCCTGTATGACCGGCATCGGCGCAATGAACGTGCTGCACGCGCGCAAGCTGCTGACGGGCGGCATCCTGTTCTCCATGATGGTGAACGAGATCATGGAGGCCTATGACGACCACTTCTCCGAGGAGCTGAACGGCGTGAAGCTGCACCCCGGCCAGCAGATCGTGGCCGGAAGCATGCGCGCGATCGCCCGCAAGAGCGGGCTCATGCGCAAGCGCCATGAGCACCTCTACCAGCGCAAGGTAACCGAGGACGTGCTGGAAGACAAGGTGCAGGAATATTACAGCCTGCGCTGTGTGCCGCAGATCCTGGGACCGGTATACGATACGGTGGAGTACACCTCGAAGGTCATCACCAACGAGCTGAACAGCGTCAACGACAACCCGGTGATCGACTATCGCAGCGAGAAGGTGCTTCACGGCGGCAATTTCCACGGCGATTATATCGCGCTGGAAATGGATAAGCTGAAGATCGCCGTGACCAAGCTTTCCATGCTGGCGGAGCGCCAGCTGAACTTCGTGCTGAATCCTGCGCTGAACAAGAAGCTGCCGCCCTTCGCGAACGCAGGCCGCCTGGGACTCAACTTCGGCGTGCAGGGAATGCAGTATCCGGCCGTGAGCAATGTGGCCGAGAACCAGGCCCTGAGCACACCCCTGTATATCCACAGCATCCCGAACAACAACGATAACCAGGACATCGTGAGCATGGGCACCAACGCGGCTTCTGCCTGCGCCCGAGTGATCGAGAATTCCTTCGAAGTGCTGTCGGTGCATGCGCTGGCCCTCGTGCAGGCCATCGGCATGCGCGGGATCCAGGACCGCCTCTCGCCCGCCACCCGCTGGATGTGGGACGAGCTCAGCAAGCTGGCCCCGCCCTTTACGGAAGACTATCCCTCCACGCCCCGCCTTCACGCCATCAAAGGCTGGCTCATGGAAACGGAAGTAGGGGAGAAAATGAAAAAGCTGCTGGGCTGGTAGAAAAACAGGATTTGCACGATTGACGGATCAGCCATGTCCGCTCAACCGTGAGCTCCTTTCTGATATGGCTAATCCTTTAATCCTGAAAAATCGAGGTTCTTCATGTTTGCTCTGATTACCGGTGGTTCCCGTGGCATTGGCCGTGCGATTTGCGTAAGGCTGGCGCAGCAGGGCTATGATATCCTGGTCAATTACAAAGGAAATGCGGCCGCAGCTGCCGAAACCGTCGCGCTGGTGGAGGCGGAAGGCCGGAAAGCAGAAGCCATCTGCTTCGACGTCGCCAAGACTTCGGAAGTGCAGTCCGTGCTCGGCGCCTGGCAGGAAGCGCACCCGGAGGAGCGGATCGAGGTGCTGGTGAACAACGCCGGCATCCGCCAGGACACGCTGCTGATGAGCATGACCGGCGATCAGTGGAGCTCCGTGCTGGATACATCCCTGGGCGGCATGTATGCCGTCACGAAGCAGGTCCTGAACCAGATGCTGCTCTCGCGTTACGGGCGCATCATCAATATCGTCAGTCTCAGCGGGCTCAAGGGCATGCCGGGCCAGGTGAATTATTCGGCCGCAAAGGGCGGGATGATCGCCGCGACCAAGGCCCTGGCCCAGGAGATCGCGAAGCGCAACATCACCGTCAATGCGATAGCCCCGGGCTTCATCAGGACGGATATGACCGAGGAGCTGAACGAGAAGGAGCTCGCGAAGATGATCCCCGCGCAGCGCTTCGGTACGGCGGAGGAAGTCGCTGCCGTAGCGGCTTTCCTGGCCTCCAAGGAGGCCGGGTACATCACGGGGCAGGTGATAAGCGTTAACGGCGGGCTTTATAGCTGAATGGAGGGGCTCTTAGCTTATACAGAGCCGGCTAGGTGATGGTCGAATGGGTCGGCTCTACAGTACCGGCCTGCAGTATCGCCTTGCTCGTAATGGGCTTCCCGCATTCGTATGCCCCGGGCGCCGGCCCGGGGCCTGGCTATTACGCGCTCGTAGCGCCCGACACTACATAGGCCTTCGCGTTACCGCTGCTTAAGCCGTTTCCCTGTCAGGGATCAGCCTACTATTCCGAAAGCGGCTCCTTCTGCGAGTGCTTCCACGCTGCCGTTAGCTTCGGCGAAGAATTGCACGCCTATGCCTACCATCATCACCCGGCCTTCGACGATCGGGATCCTGCATTCCAGCTTCAGGTCGATGCCGACGGGGCTTTTGAGCAGGAGGGCGCTTTGAGCTCCGTCCTGCTCCGCGATCTTGTTCGGGAAGTCCAGGCTCATGCCTACGATGCTGATCTGTGCGTGCGTGGCATTGGCCGGCCAGCCGAGATCACGCTTGGGCTGAAGGCCGGGCATGCTGATCGTGAGCAGCCCCTCCGGGGTGGTGCTGCCGCCCACCTGCGCCCAGAACGAGCGGGCCAGCGGCCGGTCCCTGATCCATTCGAAGCGTTTCAGCGGCGCAATATTCTCGGGCATGACCTGTCGCTCTCCGGCCGGGTGCGTCTTGTCCTCGCGGATGATCTCTCCCATCACCTTGCTGAGCCGCGCATGGGTTTCGCCGTCGCCTGCATAAGGGCAATACGCCTTGACCGCGTTGCGGATCAGCCCGGAGGCGGAGCCGGCCCGGCCGAATTCGGAGCCTGCCGCCCGGGACCGCTCGAAGGCGGCCTCGTTCATCACGCGTTCCCGGTTCAGGTTCCCCTTACGGCGGACCAGGTTGCCGTATTTCGTCTTATAGTAAACCAGGTCGCCGATGGCGCCTTCGATCGGTATGGAACCAGATTGCTTGGCCATGAAGTGAGTTTGTATAGTCGTTGGGGCAAAGATAGATCACCCATTCTACCCCCACCTGAGACGGAGCCTTCCCCGGAAGGGTTGGCCGGCCGAAGAAAGGAGCTTCCGGTGCCG
>JASLDA010000373.1 GCA_030151745.1 Chitinophagaceae bacterium
CTGAGCAGGAGCTTATACATGTATTCATGCGGGAAGTAGCGCTCGCCGGCCGTCTCGGCGTCCTTCCAGATCTTATGGATGTGGCGCTGGATGCGGCGGAAGGCCTCTTCCTCCGGGATGCAGGTGTCGGTGACGCGGTTGAAGCCCTGCTCCAGCAGATCCCATTCCTCCTTGGGGCTGAGGTCGCGGTAGTTGGGCACGCGCTTGTAATGGGTATGCGCCACCAGGTTCATGATATCTTCCTCGAGGTTCGCGCCGGTGCAGGAGATGATCGCAACCTTATCCTGGCGGATCATCTCGGCCAGGGAGATGCCCAGCTCTGCCGTGCTCATCGCGCCGGCAAGCGTGATCATCATCTTGCCGCCTTCGGCCAGGTGGGCTTCGTAGCCTTTGGCTGCATCCATCAGCGCGGCAGCGTTGAAATGACGGTAGTGATGTTCGATAAACTGTGAAACCGGGCCTTTGCTCATGACTGGTGAATTAGGTGGTGATTTTATGGGCGCAAAGGTACTTGTCGGCGCCGGTACAGGCAGTACATTTGAAATCCTGCGCTTACTTTAATTAATTCGCACCTGATCCACAGAAACGATCTTAATCGCATGAAGCAATTCGCCTCCCGGTTTTTCAGCTCCGCCCTGCTTGCCGGCCTGCTGCTGGCCGCATCCTGCAAACACGACGATGACGGCAACGGTATCCAGCCCCGCGGCAAGGCGCCCGACTGGGCGCCGACGATGCACAAGGAAATGCTTGCCGTAATCGAGCAGCTCGACAGTTTTCACGTTCCCCGGCTGGAAACGCTGAGCCCGCAGCAGGCCCGCGCCCAGCTCGGCATCCTGGACGCGGCAAAGCAGGTGGCCCGCAGCTACGGCATCGGCTCTCCCCCGAACCTCGCCGATACCTTCGGGCGCGATATCCCGGTCACCGGGGGGAAGGTCCATATCCGTATCTACCAGCCGCGCTCTGCCGGCAGCCTCCAGCCGGCGATCGTCTATTTCCCGGGTGGGGGATGGGTCGTCGGAAGTCTAAACGCATACGACGCATCGGCCCGTGCGCTTGCGGAACAATCCAACGCGATCGTCGTGGCCGTCGATTACCGCAAGGGACCTGAGAATAAATTCCCGACTGCGCATAACGATGCGTTCGAGGCCTGGCAATGGCTGATCGCCAACTCGGCCAGCCTGAACATCAATGCATCGCGGATGGCGGTGGCGGGAGAGGGCGCCGGGGGCAACCTGGCCTGCAATGTCAGCATCTCCGCGCGGAACGCCGGCGTTACGCTTCCGAAGCACCAGCTGCTGATTTACCCGGTAACGCAAAATGCCGTGAATACGGCTTCCTACCAGCAATATGCCATAGCCGAGCCCCTGTACCCGGCGCTCATCGTCTGGTTCCTGAACGGCTATCTCCATAACATGAACGAGAGCAGCGATACGCGGATCTCGCTCGTGAACGCGGATCTCAGCGGGCTGCCTCCGACGACGATCATCAACGCCGAGATCGATCCGCTGCGCGACGACGGACGCATGCTGGAGCTGGCGATGCGGCAGGTCGGCGTGAACGTGACACGTACCGTTTACGACGGCGTGACGCACGAGTTCTTCGGCATGAACACTGTCCTGCCGGAAGCCCGCGATGCGGAGTCCGTAGCTACGGCGGCCCTGCGGGTCTCGCTCCAGTAACAGCCTGACTTATCTCTAAAAAAGGAGGGGACTTCTTAAAAGAAGTTCCCTCCTTTTTTATGGCCCAGGGCGCTCCGACATGGCCTGGCTTATTTTCTTTTGAAGATCCGCTTGAACTTTTTCCAGCGGATCCTGAGCCGGACCAGTGCGGTTTCCAGACGGTCCGGGAAGTCCGGTTTGAACAGGCCGCGCTTGATGAATACGCTGTCGCTGGGATCTTCGTACCAGAGCACGTAATCGTGTTCACGGATCCAGTTCCGGATCTCGTTTATGAAGGGGTTGGTGTAATATTTCCCGTGCGTCTCGATCGAAAGGACTTTCACCGGGCTGCGAAGATGCTTTATCGCATACCATTCCCCGCCTTCGATATCGATGCTGAGCAAGTCGATGCTTCCGTCGTCTATCTCCGAGAAGCGCTTGCAGGGCACCTCGAATGTATTGTCCTCGCGGATCTGGTAGCGGTCGTTTTCCAGGGCCGGGCTGTTCGGCAACTCGGTGGCGAAGGTCGAGGAGGCGGCCTTGGAGAACTTGAGCGTCCCGTCCGTATCCCAGACGGCTACCGGGTGCACGGTGACGTCGTAGCCGGCGAAATAGCTATGGATATGCGCGACGGTGTCGGGGTCGGCTTCGACCAGCGTGGCGCGGGTGCCGGCCTTGATGAAGTCGATGATATTGCTCGTCTCCGGCATGTACACACCGATCTCGCAGGCATGCCTGATATCGACGTTCCTGGATTGTAGCTTCTTGTAAATGCGCTTCAAGAAAGTTCTGGTCGGGAATGATGGGGGCCGCAGCTCGTAATACGGAAGGGATGAAGTGGTGATATCGCTTCGCAGGGAAACCGGGGATTTTATCCCTGCGGGGTATCATTCCCCAGGAGGCTAAGATAGTTACGGGCCTGTTCTGCAAATGTCCACTTGGACTCCCTGTACCAGTCTTTCCGTTGCGTAAGCACGGCGGGGCATTGCTGCAGGAATTCGGGGAGCCGGTCCATCTCGTAAAACAAGCTGTTCGCTGCAAAATCCGCGTACCGTTCATAGAACCGGTGCATCAGCAGCGGTTTCTTGTACGCGAAAGCCAGGTTGAACGAGCCGCTGATCTGGTCTTCGGCATATTTCAGCCAGTCTGCGTTCAGGGGATGGGTGAGCGGCATCACGGCATCGCTGGCCTGCACATAGGCGTGGAATTCCGCTTCGGTGACGAAGCCGTCGAAAAAGCGGAAATACGCTGCGAGGTTCTTTTCCTCGACCATCCGGCGCAGCTCCGGGCCATTGCCGTGCGCATGGCTCCCGTTGCCGAGAATGATGAAGCGCACGTCCGGCTTCGATGCGAGCCCGCCGAAGGCCTCGACCAGCGACTTATAGTCCCGGCGCTTGAACTCGACGTGGCCGGGAATGCAGATCCAGATCTGCCCGGCCGGCTTCCCGTCGATCCCGGCCGCGGCGAACTCAGGGTGAAAGATGGGGTAGTAGACGGCAAATCGCAGCCAGGCATGCGGCAGGCTCATCGCCTTGTCGTACATATAGTCGCTGAGCAGGAAGTAGTTCGGGATGCGCCGGGAAATGACGCGCTGCGTAAGGCTGCCGCTCAGCTTATTGACCCCATGCAAGGTCCCCGCGAAGCGTATTTTCCCGGGGAACGGCAGCAGGCAGAGGTTTCGGACGGGATTGCTGTGGGCGGTATTCAGCACCACCGTTCCCGCGCCCGACCGGAGAATATGGCGCCGGATTTCCAGGAGATCCTTCCAGAGCGCCATGCCTTTTTTATTATGGCATTCCGTAAAAACGACGTCGACATCCTTCCCGATCTTAGAAGCCAGCGCAGCATGCGCCCGGTTTATGATCAGCGTGATCCTGTAGCCGCCGTGCTGCAGGAACAGGATCTGGGAATAGAGGGTTTCGCCATGCGATGCATACAGTTCCACCAGGGCGACACGGCGCTCATCCATAGCGCGCAAAGGTAGGGGGCCGGAAGCTTGCCCGTTCGCTCGTGCACATGATGCTCCCCGGAGGGTTTATCAGCGGTCTAATTAAAATAATTTTTCCTAATCCGGTAAGGATCGTATCTTCGCGCTCCAAAATTCCACGAAAAAGGAGGACCAAAAATTTGGAAGAACAACAAATCCAAAACCAAAACACAACTCCCGAGAACACTGCTGCGCAGGCGCAACAGGCTCCGGCACCC
>JASLDA010000391.1 GCA_030151745.1 Chitinophagaceae bacterium
AGCGAGGAAGTTATAAACGCCGAGCGTCCAGGTCCGGGAATAGTGCTTGCCGCGGTATTTGACGAAGTTCACCGTCAGGTCCAGCCGCTGAATCGCGGGGAGACGGTAGTTATTGCGTGCGCTGTTGTTGTATGTGAGCGGGGGACCGCCCAGCTGCCCGCCGACATTGCGGTCATAGTCCGGGTAAAGCTGGTCCGGGACGGTGATCGCTTCGCCGCTCATATAGGTGAACTCCGCGATCGCGTTGAAGCGCGGCCGGCGCTGGTAGTGCAGGGCCGATTTCAGGCAATGCCGCCGATCGTACCGGAAGGGGTAGGGATCGCCGTTGTTCAGCTCCCTGTACTGGCGTGTGCCCTTGGAGAGGGTATAGGCGATATCGGCGCGCAGCGGCCCCATCTGCTGGTGCAGCTCGCTTTCGATCCCGTAGCTCGTGCCTTGTCCCTGCACCAGCTGTTGGTCCCAGGGCACGGGACTTTCGAAGATATTGGTTCCCGAGCGGTAGGCGATCACCTGGTCGAGGTGCTTGTAGTAGATCTCCGCCTTCACGCGCGTATTTTTTGCCGGGCGGATGCCGTACCCGGCCGCCATGGTCCAGGCGTGCTCGGGAGTGAGCCTGGCGGTACTGGGTACCCAGAAATCCGCCGGGAATATGGCTACGTCGTTGTTCAGCTGGTGAAGGAACTGGCTCATCCGCGCGGCGGAGACATAGATACCCGAATTGTTGTTCAGCTGCCACTCCGCGCTGAGGCGCGGCTGCAGGCTGAAATAGTTGGCCCCGTTCCCCTGCAGCCACAGGGAGCTTCGCAGCCCGGTTACGAGCTCGAGGTTCGGTCGGATCTTCCAGCTGTCCTCTGCATAGAGATTGAGCTCCGAAACGTTGAATGGCTCTGCCGAGACCGGCCGGATGGATGTAGAATAGCTGGTGTCTACCCGGATATCGGCCGGACTGAACTGCAGGGTGGAGACCTGAAGCCCCAGCTGGAGGCGCTGCTTCGAGGAGCGGTAATAATCGGCCTGCACCCGCAGCGACGCATCCCGGACCTTATTTTGCCCGGTATAGCTCACCTGGCTGGTGCTGTCCAGGATGTCCTGCTGGTAAGTAGAGCTTAGCTGGTAGCGAAAGCGGCTGTAGGTGACGCTGGTGTTCAGGAAGAGGTTCGGGCGCAGCGCCGAGGTCCAGCGAACCGAACCGACGGAATTGCCCCATTTGGCGTTGAACCCGGCCATGAAAAGATCCGTCTCGAGCTGGTCGCGCCCGTTGTACGCCGCTATGTACACCCGGTTCTTGGAGTCGATGATCCAGTTGGCTTTCAGGTTCAGGTCGTAGAAATCCAGCTTTAGCTGATCGTCGAGGAAGGGCCGCCATAACGCGTCGATCCAGGTGCGGCGGGCCGTGAGGCTGATCGAGGCCCGGTCTTTGACGATGGGGCCCTCCAGCGACAGGTTCCCCTTGAGCAATCCGAAGGAGGCCTGCCCGCCGAATCGCTGCATGTCGCCGTCCCGGGAGCTGACGTCGATAATCGAAGAGAGACGTCCGCCATAGCGGGAAGGGAAGCCGCCTTTGTAGAAGTCTACGGTCTTCACGGCATCCGAGTTGTATACCGAGGTCAGGCCGGACATGTGATCGATATAGTACAGGGGCACGCCATCGAGCAGGTAGAGATTCTGGCCGGGGTCGCCGCCGCGTACCACCAGGTTGCTGTTCCCGTCCCGGGAGGCCTGGACGCCGGATATATACTGCAGGCCGCGCAGCACATCGTTTTCGCCGAGCAGCCCGGCATGCTGGCTCAGCTCGGAGCGGCTCAGCCGGACCAGGCTGCCGCGCTGCTGCTGGCGCGAGTTCACCATGATCTCCTGGAGCCTGACGCCGTAGCTCAGCAATACATCCCGGCGCAGATCGGCGCCGAGCTGCAGATGGATCGTATCGCCCTGGTAGCCGCCTGCGGCCACGACGACCTGATGATTGCCCGGGGGCAGCTCCAGGCTGTAGAACCCGTAGGTATTGGTCATGGTGCCGCGCTGCAGCCCCGGCACGTAGACCGATGCGCCGATCACCACCTCGCGGCTGCTGCTGTCGAGGATGAAGCCGCTGAGAATCGAAGAGGCTGTGGCCTCGGGCGCCGCGCCTGGAACCAGCAGCAGCCGGCCGTCCTGGACCTGGGGGTGTAGCGGGGTGGATTCCAGGAGCTGCCGCAGGGCCTCACCGAGGCTCATGGCCGGCGTGCCGAGCGTTACCCGGCGCCGGCCTCTCAGGTAGGCATCGCTGTAGCTGATCTCGATCCCTGTCTGCTTCTGGATTTCGTTCAGGTAGAACGAGACCGTCGCAGCACCCCGGGTGGGATGGTATTCCCGTTTGAGAATGCCGTTGTCCTGACCTCGGACCAGGGCCGGGACACAGAGCACGATGAGACTGATAAGCAGGATAGCCTTACGGATCATGGGCGTCGCATTCGGATAAGGTATCCTTTGCCTTGCTTTAACGCCTCCAGTCCTGTAATAGTACAAAGGACGCCGAGGCGCTGCTGTAACGGATCGGATGCCTTGAACCGGATCTGCACCGGCTCGCCGAGCAGGACGGCGCTTACGCCCGCGTCGATGCTTACCGGCGTATCCGCTTCTGCCGCGAGCTCCGTCAGGATCTGGCGGAGCGGGGTAGTGGTATAGACCAGTTCCTGGCTCATCCATGCGGTATCGCCGCTGCCGGCCGTGGATTCCGCGAAAGAGCCGTCTGCGAAGTGCGCTGCGCGGCCCGCGCGGAGCAGTATCTTTTTGCCGTCGTAATCCTTGGCAAGAAGCTGCACACGTCCCGTTGCGACACTTACGTCGGCATCGCGCTCCCCGCTTTTTACATTGAACGAGGTGCCGAGCACGGTGACGGAGATGCTGCCCGCATCTACGATGAAGTGCTGATCCTCGCGCCTGCTGACGTCGAAAAAGGCTTCGCCGTCCAGATGCACCAGGCGCTCCGTCGCGCTGAAGTGTTCCGGGTAGCGGAGGCTGCTGCCCTTCCGGAGCCGGATCAGCGTATTGTCCGGCAGCCGGATCTCCTGATTGCCGTTGGATGCGACGATGTGCATCTCTTTCGGCTCAGGGCGCAGGAAGAGTAAGGCGATGGCGAGTACGGCGGCTGCCGCGGTGGCGTATTTGATCCAGCTGCGGAAGGGCAGTGTCCGGGCTTTCGCAGGGGCGCTGTCCGTCTGGACCGGGGCTGTATGCAGGCGCGGCGCTACCCGTTCCCAGGCTGCGGCCGTATCGAAGGCCGGGCCGCCGATAGCCTCGTCCAGGGCATGCCAGGCGCTTTCCATTTCATGGTAGTAGTCGGCATGCTCGGGACTGGCTGCGATCCAGGTCTCGAGCTCGGCATCCTCGGCCGGGTTGCATTCCCCGCTGAGCCGCCGTGCGATCAGGCTGTCTATGTGTTCGTCCATGGCTCCGGGATTATGCGAATAAAGCGGCAGCGATACGGGCCCCGAGCGCTGCTGGGAAAAAAAGTAATGTTGCTATCAGGACCGTGACCAGCTTCTGGCAGTCGCGGACGAGCCGCAAGGCCTTGCCCATCTGGTTCTCGACGGTCTTCACCGATATGCCGAGCGTATCCGCTACCTGCCTGTAGCTTAATCCCTGCATTTTGACCAGGAGAAAGACTTCGCGGCATTTTGGGGGCAGGGTGTTCAGGGCTGCCGCGATCCGCTCGTTGCGGGAGGCTTCCTGTTCCAGCTGCTCGCGTCGGGTATGGAAAAGCTCGGGGGCGGGCTCGGGTGTCTCGTCGACGTACCGGGTCTGGCTTGCGGTTTGTTTGCGGAGTACGGAAATAGCGTTGTTGCGGACGGCGGTGGCCAGATAGAAGCGGATTTCCGGCTTGCCGATCAGGTCGCGCTTCGTTTCCCAGATCCTCACAAAGGTTTCCTGTACCACGTCTTCGGCCATGTGTTCTTCTTTCAGATAGCTGTAGGCATACTGGCAGAGATTGCCGTATTCCCTGGAGAAGAGTTCCTTAAATGCCTGCTCAGTATGATCCACGTTACTGTAGACGGGTTGCGATACCCTGCCGGCAAAGAAAAATAAAAAATGTAACTACTCCGTCCTCTTATGCAAGCCCCGGAAAAGACCGGGGCCTGCAGCGAGACGGGGTCACAGTTTTTCTACGCGCTGGCTTTCTGTAAGCCCGTTTATCATGTCGGTGAGCTGCACGATATAGATCCCTGCAGGCATCCGGCTGAGGTCGAGCTGGCAGTCTTCGGAGCGGACTTCGAGCTGCAGGGCCAGGCGGCCGTCCATGTCGTAGATCGAGGTATGCAACGGCAGGCCCGAAGTATTGCGGATCTGGATGCTGTTCCGGCAGCGGGTGGGACAGATCGTCGCCAGCGAGCGGGCGGATACCTTTTCGACGCCGTTGGTGTTTGCGCCTTTCGGGACGAAGCGATAGACCTGGCCGGAGGCGGGAAAGCTGCTCAGACCCTTCGCCATGGGGAAGCTCGTCGAGCTGTCCAGGCTCGGCGCCGCGGCCGTCCCGTTCAGGAAGTGGAGCGTTGCGAAGGTGCCGGCAAGCGTGTCTAGGTCCCTTACGTAGCCGGAGAGCATCCTGCCATCGAAATAGTCGTTGAAATGCCGGATGCCGGAAGGGCCGAAGTGATACTCGATCGCATTGGTGCCTTCGTACAGCCAGATCTGGACGTTGACGCTGTCCTTAAGGGACTGGTCGATGTCCATTTCGTTTTCGAATCCCGCGTTGGCCAGCTCCAGTTTGAAGATACGGGACCCGGCGCTGCCGCTGGTGCTGTAGCGAACTTCCGACAGGGGCTTGCCCTGGATAGTGCCGCGGTCGATCAGCGAGGTGCTGAGGGGCAGGAGCCCGCTTTGCTTGGCCCCCGTCATCGCCGGGTGCAGCAGGCTTCCGTTCATGTACATGGTCTGTACGGATGTGCCGTTGAATTTGAAGCTGAACCCGAGCGGCAGGGTGAATGTGGAATTTGCATCCCAGAGCTTGCCGCCGGTGGCCGAAGTGGCGCCGCTGAGCGGCGTATATGCCGCCGTGGCGGCTTTGAACGTGTAGTTGAGCTGGGCCGTTGCAGGGAAGCCCAGCAGCAGGCAGCAGATCGTGAGAAGGGAAAGGGTGCGCATAGTTTGGAGTTTTGGTTCTTCTGTTTGATGGAAGAACGGATCTTACCGCCGCCACCCCTACGAGGAGCCGAACTTTTACCCCGCGAAATCTTCAATCTTAAATCTTAAATCTTCAATCTAAAATGCCGGAAGCCCCGGCACACAGGTGCCGGGGCGCATTAACCACCCATCGTCCGAAGCCGCTCAGGGTTTGCTGAGATCGAACAGCGCGCTATGGCTCAGGTACATCGCGAAATACCCGAAGCCCTGCTGCACGTTCCCCGGGAGGTTGACCGGTTCTCCGCTGAGCTGGCTGAAGAAGCTGCCGCTGCGCTTGTATGCGCTCAGGTAATCGGAGAAATTGCCGTCGATCCTGGAGACCTGTACTAGTACCGTATCGTTGTCATTCACCTGCAGGGTAATGGCCGTTTCGAAAGGGCCGCGGCAGGTATCCGGCACGCGCAGGATCTCCAGGCGGCGCGGCTGGAAATCGTACAGGGCGCTCAGGTTGCGCTGCAGGGGGCGTTGCTGCATGCGCATGGCGGCCGCGGTGTTGTAGCAGACCAGGTACCGCTCTCCGGGCTGGGCCTGGGCCAGGCGCAGCTGCAGCTTGTTGAGCGTGGTGCCGTTCTGAACTGTATGGTGCAGCGACATCGTATCTACCGACGGTCGCGGCATGAAGCTCGTGCGCGCGCTCGCCTGCTTTCCCTTCCTGCGATCTTCGACGATCAGGGTATAGCCGGCGCCCGGCTGCAGGTCGAGATCTTTCCTGCCGTAAAGCCCCTTGCCGATTTCCGGCAGCGTATCGGTTTGCCCGCCATCTGCCCGCAGCAGGACCAGTCCCGAGTCGATAAGCATATCCTGCTGCAGCTCCTTGTAGTCTGCGATCTTCGAAGTGTCGGCGATCCGGCGCATCGAGCTGATCGAATAGCCCGCGGAAACATACAGCGTATGCGTGTCCGGAGTAATGCTCGAAATGGTCATTTCAGACGCGCTCTGCGGCACGTCGATATCGATCGGATCCGGCTTACAGCCCGCCATTGCAGCGCCCAGCACCGGGATAACGAAGAAATGTTTGAGTTTCATGGTTCGATAGTTGGAAGGTTGGAAGGTTGGAGCATTGGAGCGTCGGATGGGCCGTGGGAAACATCCCCTTCGGGAACCCGCCTCATTAAACATCTCCCCCTGCTCAACCGAAGAGTCGCTTAAGAAACATGATATACAGAATCAAATCCGGAAGCTCAATCCCAGGCTGGTGATGTTCCCGAAGATGCCGCGCTGTACGAAGCGGTATTGCTGCTTTTCGGCATCCCAGACCCGGCTTACGCGATCCGGCTGGGTGCGGTTGAGGACATTGTACATGCTGAGGTGCGCTTCCCCCCGTACCCGGCCGAGTATGCTGAACTTATAGCCCAGGTCGAGATCGATGCGGAATGCCGAGGCCATGCGCAGCGCATTGCGCTCGGTATAGATCGGCAGAGCGTCGAAGCCCGTGAAATCCGGCTTGGGAACAAGATACTGGCTGCGCTGCCCCGTGAAGGGCTGGCCGGAGGCCCAGACAAGGGTCGCGGCGCAGTTGAAGCGCTCGCTGATATCGTAAAGTCCTACCAGGGAGAGGTCATGCCGGCGGTCGAAGCGGGAGTAGTAAGCCTGCCCCTTGTTCAGCGAATCGAACTGCCGGGTGGACCAGGCGAGGCTGTAGCCGAGCCAGCCCGTGAAGCGACCCTTTGTCTTCGAGAGCAGCAGCTCCAGGCCGTAGGCATCCCCGCGTCCCTGCAGGAGCTCGGATTCGAAGTTGTCGTTCAGTACCAGCTGCGCGCCTTCGCGGTATTCCACCAGGTGCTGCATGCGTTTGTAGTATGCTTCCGCCGTAAAGCTCAGCGAGCGCTCCGGCACTGTATGATAATAGCCGACGCTGTACTGGTCCGAGATGCCCGGGCGGACGCGGCCGCTGACCGGGTACCACAGATCCGTAGGAAGGCTGAGCGAAGAGCTCGCTACGAGATGCATATACTGCACCATGCGGGAATAGGATAGCTTGAAGGAGCTGTTCTCGTCGAGCTTGTAGCGCAGCCCGATCCGGGGCTCGGGGCTGATATAGGCCGTGTCGTTCGTTGCGGCGCCGCTGAGCCGCACGCCGATCATCAGGCAGAGCGCGTCGTTGATGGTCCATTCGTCGGCTGCATAGATTGCCGCTTCCAGGGCCGGGATAACCTTGCCGGGGCGGCTGGGATATTTGTCGAGCTCGGTGCCGGCGCTCTGGATGATATTCGGCCGGAAGCAATGCTGCACGAGGCTGACGCCCTCGCTGAGGCGGTGCCCGTTCTGCTCCTGGTAGCGGATTTCAGCCCGGAGCCCGAGGTCCCGGATGGCGGATTTTACATCCAGCCGGGAGTTGCCGAAGGCGCCGCCGATGTCGTAGCGGAAGCGCGAGTAGTAAACGCTCAGGTCGCTGTTCCAGCGCCCGGCCGCCTGGCGGTGGGCCCAGCGAAGCGTAGCCGTGTTGTTGCCCAGCTTCATGCCTGTGCGCACGGCTCCGAGGCTGTCGCCGGCGCTCGATGGGCCGCCGTTCATCTTCAGCGCATCGTCGCCGTAGTAGCCGCTTAGGTACAGGTGGTCGTTCGGGCCCGCGACATAATGGAAGCGCCCGTTCAGGTCGTAAAAGTGATAGGGTATATAGCGGAAGATCTGGTCGACATAGGTGCGGCGGGCGGCGATCATGCTCGAAAGCTTGTTTTTCGCGATAGGACCTTCGGCCACCACCGAGCTGCTGATGAGCCCGATATTGCCGCTGCACTTATAGTCGGTCATGCTGCCGTCCCGCATGCTGAGGTCCAGCACGCTGGAGAGCCGCCCCCCGTACCGTGCGGGGAAGGCCGATTTGTACATATCGGCTTCCCGGATCGTGCCGGGATTGAACAGCGAGAAAAAACCGAGCAGGTGACCAGCGTTGTAGACCGGCGCGCCGTCGAGCAGGATCAGGTTCTCGTCGTTGCCGCCGCCGCGTACGTACATGCCGATGCCGCCATCGGTACCGCGCTTCACGCCCGGGGTCAGCTGCAGGGCCTTGACGATATCAGACTCGCCGCCCATGGAAGGAGCTTTCAGCAGCAGCGCCGTCGGGATGGCCGCCTTGCCCATCTGCGGGGAGCTGATCTGCTCTTTCAGCCGCAGGGTGCCGGCCGATACGGAGACTCCGTTAAGCGCATGCGAGGCGGTGTTCAGGCTGTCGGCCGATGTCCGGTGCGCGTAAGCCGAACCTGTGAGCGCGGTGAGAAGCAGGGAATAGAGGATGCGGTGCATGGGATCGGTGTTCTTGACCGATAACGCCGAAGCATGCATCTCCCCCTATGGGGTCTGTAAAATTGTTTTTTTAAGTGTTGGCGTTTGCTTCCCTCCCCGCTCCGGATGGCCTGAATTTCACTCGGGCAGCGACCAGTCTATGGGTTTCTCGCCGTGTTTTTCAAGCCAGTGATTCGCCTTGGAGAAATGGCGGTTGCCGAAAAAGCCGTTGTGCGCGGAAAGCGGGGAAGGGTGCGCCGATTTCAGGATGAGATGCTTTTTTGAATCGATCAGCGCTTCCTTGGATTGGGCGAAGCGGCCCCAAAGCATGAACACGACGGCGTCACATTCTTCGGAGACCACTTGGATCACGGCATCGGTGAACTGGTGCCAGCCGATCCTGGCGTGGCTGTTCGCCGTATAGGCCTCAACCGTAAGGGCTGCGTTAAGCAGCAGCACGCCTTGCTCGGCCCAGTATTCCAGATGGCCGTGTCTGGGAATTTCCAGCCCGAGGTCTTCATGGATTTCCTTGAAGATATTGACGAGCGAAGGCGGTATGGCCACGCCGCGAGGCACCGAGAAGGAAAGGCCTTCCGCCTGGTTCGGGCCGTGATAGGGATCCTGGCCGAGGATGACCACCTTCACCTTTTTCAGCGGCGTGGTGTTGAAGGCGTTGAAGATAAGGGGGCCGGGAGGATAGATCGTCTTGCCGGCCTGCTTTTCCTGCTTCAGGAAGCTGACGATCCCTTCGAAGTACGGCTTGTCGAACTCCGCTTCCAGAGCGGCTTTCCAATCTGCGGCGATCTGAACGTTGGCCATGACGTGGGGCTGAGAGGTTAGTGTTGAATCAGAAACCGAAAATACGGAGCGAGGGGGAGCGATGTTCCATGTTTCATGGGCGACGCTTCGGCTGAGGAGGGGGAGATGTCAACCATGCAGCCAGTTATCCGGCACGCATCGGGAATTATGCAAAGGAAAGGACGCGCCTGGCAGGGCTGCCAGGCGTATTACGGGCGACGCGGGGCAATTACTCCCCGGTATAGGGCGTGTACTTGATCTCGCCCTTGGAGCGATCGGCGGCTACGATGCAGACGGATCCGCAGAATTCCTTGTTCTTGAGCCGGGTCATGAATTCCAGCAGGTACATGTCGGTGCGCTCCGGGGTAAATTCGTACACCATGAAATTCGTCACTTCCTTGCCGGGCTTTTTGAAGACGAACTTCTCGTCGATCTTGCGGTTGTCGCCGTCGTAGATGACCATACGGTGATTGGTGGCTGCCTGCTGGCCGACGAAGATGATCTCGTAGAGCTGCCCCCGCTGGAGCTGCACCATGATCGGGAAGGGCATCATGCTCTCCATGTTGATCATCCCGTCCCGGTACACGATGAAGCCCTGGCCGGTAAAATGCTTCTTGATGTCATCGGCCTGGGCACGGAGCACGGGATCCTGGCAGCCTACAGACTGCCGGGGCTCTGCATTGCGCTGGGCATGGACCGCGGCGGCGGAGCACAGGATTGCGGAGGCGGTGAGGAGGCTGCGGAAATATCGGTTCATTGCCTGCGAAGTTGGTCGGTTTAGTCTGTAGAATGCTGGATATGCTTGCAATAGCATCGTTAAATCGATAAGGATCCAGGATTGCGGCGCCGCGATCGGAAGCCCGGGTGGCGCAGCGGCATAATCCGAAGATCCCCTTCCCTTTATTTGATCAGCATGTCCAGTACCTGCTCGCCTTCGAGAAAGGCTTCCAGCCGGTCGTGCAGAGCTACGGGGCCGACGCCTGCGGGCGTCCCGGTGAAGATCAGATCGCCGATATTGAGACTGAAAAAGGTGCTGGCGTAGGCGATCACGGCATCGACGCTGTTGAGCATGTCGGCCGTATGCCCCTGCTGCACGGACTTCCCGTTCCTGCGCAGCTCGAAGCGCAGATCCTGGATATCCCGGCCTTCGGGAATGCTCATGAAGCTGCCGACGGCCGCGCTGTCGTCAAAGGCTTTTGCGATCTCCCAGGGCAGGCCTTTCTCCTTCTGCCGCTGCTGGATATCCCGGGCGGTGAAATCGATGCCGACGGTGACCTGCTCGTAGTACTTGCGGGCGAACTTCTCCCCGATATGCTTGCCGTTCTTGGACATCTTCACAACCAGCTCCGCCTCGTAGTGAATATCTTTCGAGAACTCAGGGTAGTAGAACGGCCGCTGGGGCTGCAGCAGGGCGTTCTTGGCCTTCATGAACAGGACAGGAGCCTCCGGTATCGAATTGCCGAGCTCTTTGGCATGTTCGGCATAATTTCGGCCGACACAGATAATCTTCATAAACAGCTGGTAGTCTGAATGCGCGTAAAAATAGGCTTTCCGCAGGGCAGTCCGCTCAGTGTGCGGCAGATCCCGGTGCGGATCGGGGACATCAATTACGGGGGGCACCTGGGCAACGACGCCCTCCTGAGCATCATCCACGAATCCCGGATGCAGTGGCTGGGACAATACGGGATGACGGAGCTGGAAACCGGGGACCACGGCCTGATCATGGCGG
>JASLDA010000421.1 GCA_030151745.1 Chitinophagaceae bacterium
CGCGAGCTTCTTCAAAGAGCAGAATCCCTACAACCTCCGGCTCGCGACGGCCTTGCGCATCAACGCGACATTCCCTTTCGTGCTCCCTACCGTCAAGCTCCCCAGCCGGCCGCATATGAACGTAATGGATGCGGGCCTGCGCGACAATTTCGGCACCGAGGTGGCTTCCCGCTGGCTCCACGTCTTCCGGGACTGGATCAGCGCGAATACCCGCGGAGTCGTCTGGCTGCAGATACGCGATACCCGTGAATATGCCGTGCTGCCCGCGACGACCCAGGAAAATCTCGGCGCCATGCTCGGTGATCCGATCTTCGTGATCCAGAATAAATGGGAACCCTTCCAGAGCCATTCCCAGAGCTATGTGAAGGACTATGTCCCGGAGCTCTTCGACGGGAAAATGCGCTTCGTGAATCTCCAGTATCTCTCGCGCTCCGTCGATAAGACCGCGAAGCTGAACTTCCATCTGACCAGGCAGGAGAAGGACGACCTGCTCCAGGCCGTGTACCAGGCGCCGAACCGCGCCCAGATCGATACGCTGCTGCGGTTGATTGAGTAGTTGCCGTTTGCAATAGGCAGTGGGCAATTGCCGACCTTTGTGGGTATGAGTTCCTTTCGTGTCTTGGGGCAGCTTGTCGATATTCATTCACGCCGCATTTATCCTGCCGCGATTGCCGTGGAGGACGGCGTCATCACATCCGTTGACGAGCTGCAGGAAGCACCGCTGCGCTATATCGTTCCCGGCTTCGTCGATGCGCACGTCCATATCGAAAGCTCCATGCTGCCGCCTTCGGAATTTGCGAGGCTGGCGGTCCCGCACGGCACCGTGGCCGTCATTTCCGATCCGCATGAGATCGCCAATGTATGCGGGATCGAAGGCGTGGAATGGATGATCGCCAATGCGAAGACGACGCCGCTGAAGGTCTTTTTCGGAGCGCCTTCCTGCGTGCCTGCCACGTCCTTCGAAACGGCCGGCGCGACCCTGGATTCCCATGCCGTGGACGCGCTGCTGGCCCGTCCCGATATCTGGTACCTGAGCGAGATGATGAACTATCCCGGCGTCCTGAACGGGGACCCGGAGGTTCTGGCGAAGATCGAAGCGGCGAAGCGGCACGGCCTTCCCGTGGACGGCCATGCGCCCGGCCTGAGAGGCGTGCTCGCCGGGCAGTACGCCGCCGCCGGCATCAGCACCGATCATGAATGCAGCACCTTGCCCGAGGCGCTCGACAAGATCGACGCGGGCATGCACATCCTGGTCCGCGAAGGGAGCGCGGCCCGCAACTATGAAGCCCTGCACCAGCTGCTGGATCGCTTCCCCGCCCGGGTGATGTTCTGCAGCGACGACAAGCACCCGGACGACCTGGCGATAGGTCATATCAATGAGCTCGTGGCGCGCAGCCTCATGCTGGGCCACGATCTGTTCGACGTGCTGCATGCGGCCTGCCGGAACCCGGTTGCACACTACCGGCTCCCCGTAGGTTTGCTCCGCGCAGGCGATCCTGCGGATTTCCTTGTGCTCCCGGATCTCGTGTCCTGGAAGCCGGACGAGGTATATATCGGCGGGATGCTGGCGGCGCGGCAGGGAGCGCCTGCTTTCGGGGCCGGGACACCGGAGCCGGTAAACCGCTTCGAGCCCGGCTTGGTAGCGGCAGCCGATCTCGGCATCGCCGCGGAAGGCGATGAGGTGTCCGTTCGCGTCATTGTCGCGGAAGAAGGGCAGCTGCTTACCGGCGAGGGCTCGGCTGCGCTCCCGGTCGTGGACGGCCGCATCATTCCTCATGCCGAGAGCGGGGTGCTGAAGCTGGTGGTCGTGAATCGCTACGATCCCCGAGCTGTGCCGGCGGTGGCCTTCATCAAAGGCTTCGGGCTGGAGCGCGGCGCCATCGCCTCTACGGTTGCGCACGATTGCCACAATATCATCGCCGTAGGCGCGGACGATGCCAGCATCGCTGCGGCCGTCAACGCGATCGTGGAAGCAAAGGGAGGCATTTCCGTTGCGGCCGGGCCCGGGGAGGCCGATACGCTTCCTTTGCCCGTCGCGGGGCTGATGAGCCTGGCGGGGGCGGAAGCCACGGCGCGGGAATATAGCAGGCTGAGCGCCGCCGCCAGGGCGCTGGGCTCCGGCCTGCAGGCCCCGTTCATGACGCTTTCGTTCATGGCCCTGCTCGTGATCCCGAGCCTGAAGCTCAGCGACCTGGGGCTGTTCTGCGGCCGGGAGTTCGACTTTGTCCCGGTAGTGCGGGAATAGCGGCCCCTCTCACAGTGCGCGGCGCAGCAGGATGACGAAGGTGGACCCCTTCCCGGGCTCGCTCTCGGCCCGGATGGCGCCCTGGTGCCGCTCGGCGACGCGGCGCGCTATCGACAGGCCGATGCCCGTCCCCTGGTATTCGCTCATGCCGTGCAGCCGCTCGAACAGGCCGAAGATCTTTTCGGCATACTCCGGCTCGAAGCCGATCCCGTTATCGCTTACCTGGATGCGGACATACTCCTCCCGGCGGGCGCTTGCCGCAAGCTGCCGCATGTCCGCCTCCGTAGCTGCGGCGGAGCTGACTGAAACCTGCGGCGGCCGCCCCGCGGCGCGGAACTTGAGGGCATTGGTCAGCAGGTTGTGAAACAGGTGCCGGAGCTGGGATTCAATGCCAAGCACGAAGGGCAGCTGGGCTTTCAGGTCGATCCGGGCGCCCGGGTGTTCCCCGGTATTCAGCAGGTCTGCGCTGAGCTCCTGCATCAGGCCCTGGAGGTCGACGGGAGAGAGAGGCTGCTTTTCCTCGCCGCTGAGCCGCGAGAAGCTCAGCAAGCCTGTGACGAGGTTGCGCATGCGTCCCGCGGCGTTCTGCATGCGGCGGATGAGATCCCTGCCGTCGTTGCCCAGGGCCTCGGAATAGCGGGCTTCCAGCATATTGCCGAAGCTCTGCACCTTGCGCAGGGGCTCCTGCAGGTCGTGCGAGGCGATCGATGCGAACTGCTCGAGGTCCTCGTTCGAGCGCCGCAGCTCGCGCACGGTATGCTCCAGCTCCTGCTGCGTATGCTTCAGGTCGTTGATGATGTAGTAGGCCGATACCATCAGATCGCTGCCGATCGGGGTGAGCCAGTTCAGCAGGTGATTGTCGAGGCCGTGCTGATTGTAGTGCGTCTCGAAGTACTGGTCTTCCCCGGTTGCGATCAGCCGTCGGTATGCCGGCCAGTAGTCGGTCTGCTCGATCCCGGGGAACACCTGGCTGATCCGGTGCCCGATCAGGTCCCCGCGGGTCTTTCCCGTATCCCGCAGCACCGAATCCGCCACCTGGATATACTCGAGGTCTTCAAAATTCCCGGAGCTATCGCGGACGATGCGGTAGATGACGAGCCCGTTGCGCAGGGATTTCATCACCCCGTTGAAAAGAACGGCCTGCTGCTCGATGATGCCATGCTGCCTTTTATGCTCGTTGATATCCTGGGACGTGGCGATAAATCCGTCGCCGAACTTGGTGGCCGTTGTCGACAGCCAGTTGTTGGTGAATACGGATTTGTGCTCGAGGTTCAGCGGCTGGCCTGTCTCGACAACATTCAGCAGCGCTTCATAGGCCTTTTGGCCGCCATCCTTCATCCGTTCCCGCAGGCTCAGGTTCAGGAAATCGGCTTCCGTCATGTTTACATACCGGAGCGCCTGCCGGTTTGCCAGTATCGGCCGGAAATCGACGATCTCCCCGGATGCATCGCGCACGGCCCTGTACAGGGCGGTCGCGGCGGGAGAATGCGTCAGTACGGCGTTCACCAGCTGCGATTGCTCTGCGATGCGGAGCGCCGCGTGTTTCAATTCCGTGATGTCTTCGACCGTCGAGACGAACCCGTCCTTGAACGCGGTATTCGTGATGCGCAGCCATTTATCTTCCGCCGGGACATGCTCCACGTTCGAATCCGGGATCCCGGTCCGGATCACGGCCAGCAGCCTTTCCGCCTGATCGCGCATCTGGGGCAGAACTTCGAAGAGGAGGTCCCCGGGCTTCAGCCTCGGGGCGCTCGCGATGAGGGTCCCGGCGTTCTTGTTGGTCGCCAGCACGCGGAAGTCCTGCAGCGCGCCGGCTTCATCCCGTACAGCTTCTACCACGTACAAGGCTTGCGAGAGCGCGTCCATCACTCCTACCAGGAGGGCCGCCTGTTCCCGGAGCTGTTCGGTCCGGCGGTGTATGTCGGTGACGTCTTCCAGGGTGATCATCAGTCCGTCGCCGTGTTTGACGGCCTTGCCCCGCAGCCATTTGTCCAACGGCTTATGGTAGACCTCGTCCGTCATCGGAATGCCTGTCCGGACGATCTGCAGGAGTGCATGGATCAGGTCCGGGTGATCTTCCCGGAGCAGCTCGGAAAGCCGCGGGCGGCGTTCGTAGAGCTCCTGCGGGATGCGCGACAGCCTGCCGCCCGTCTCGTTCTGCCGGATCAGGCGCAGGTCGCAGAGCATGCCGTTCTCATCCCGGATCGCTTCCAGGATAAGAATGCCGACTGGGACGTTATGGAATATCGTGCTCATCCAGGCCTTCTCGGATTCCAGCTCTTGGCTGAGGTGGTGCCGCTGGCTGACATCGGTATAGCTGATGAGCAGGCGTCCGTCGTCCAGTCGCCGGCCCTGTACTTCGAGCGCCGTATTCTGGCTGTGGTTGCTGTACCAGAGCTCGGTGCGCTGCGGTTCCGTGCTTCCCAGGCAATACAGGTAGAATTCCCATAGCGGGGTCTGACGTATCGAGGGCTGCAGCTCGGTGATATGCCTGCCGATGATGTCGGAGTGGTAGGGCTCGAAATCCCGGTGCGAGTCGTCTATGCCGTCGCCGTAATTGGCGAACTCGATCCGGAAGTCGATGACTTGGCCGGTGAAGTCGAAGAGCGGCTGCAGTACGGAAAGCCGGGCGCGTTCCTGGAGGGAGATGGACCGGTAGAAGCGGTGCCGGTCGCTTTCCAGCAGGCTCGTGCGCCGCTGCTGGTCGATATTGGTGTAGATCAGTACGAAGCCGGCGGAGAAAGCCCGCTGTTCCTGCTGGTACCAGCTGGCGGAGCCGGCCGGGTCTGCCTGCGGGGGAATGCGGCAGCAGGAAGGCCAGAAGGCGTCCGGGTCGATCTCGTCGATCCCCGGCCGCCGGAGCAGCTCCGGCTCCGTGCTGTGGAACATATTGCAGGCGGCCGTATTGGCCATGCTGAGGCGGTAGCGAATCTGCGCTCCGCTGCGGACCGGCAGGTACATGAGAATACCGTCCGTGGATAATTCCATGGCCGCACGGAGCTCCGCAGAGACGGACGGGGGTTCAGGGTAGGATCCGTTCTCCAAATCAAATGCCGGTCAGCAAGTGGCTGACCGGCATCGAAAATACGGCAAGAGATGCCGATATGAAAGGGATTGCGGCGGAATTACTTCCGGCCGGGGTAAGCGGCGAGCGCCGCTTCCAGGCAGTCCATCGCGGCGTTGATGGCGTCGGTGTTCAGCACATATGCGAGGCGAACCTCGTCCTGGCCTTTCCCGGAGGTGGCATAGAAGCCGGCCGCGGGAGCCATCATGACGGTCGCGCCGTTATGAGAAAATTCTTCCAGCAGCCATTGGCAGAAGGTTTCGCTGCTGTCTACGGGCAGCTTGGCCATAGCGTAGAAAGCGCCGCCGGGATTGGGGCAGAACACGCCGGGGATGGCGTTCAGGCGCTGCACCAGGAGATCGCGGCGGGCGTTGTATTCTGCATGGATGGCATCGAAATAGTCGGCCGGCAGATCTACCGCCGCCTCGCCCAGGATCTGCGCGAAGGTGGGAGGGGAGAGCCGGGCCTGGGCGAACTTCATGGCCGAGCCCAGCACCTGCTCGTTGCGGGTGATGAAGGCGCCGATGCGGCCTCCGCAGGCGCTGTAGCGCTTGGAGATCGTATCCATCAGGATCGCATGCTGCTCGAGGCCTTCGAGGGACAGCGCGGAGATATGCTTGCGGCCGTCGTAGCAGAACTCGCGGTAGGCTTCGTCGGAGAAGAGGAACAGGTCGTGCTTCAGGCAGATCGCGCGCAGCACCTCGAGCTCTTCGCGGCTGTAGAGATAGCCGGTCGGATTGTTCGGGTTGCAGATCATGATCGCCTTGGTGCGGGGCGTCACCGCCTGCTCGAAGGCCTCGATAGGCGGCAGGGAGAAGCCGTCCCCGATGCTGCTCGGGATCGGTACGACCTTAATGCCGGCAGCGGTGCCGAAACCATTGTAATTGGCATAGAAGGGCTCGGGGATGATGATCTCGTCGCCCGGATCCATGCAGCTCTGGATGGCGAAGGCGATAGCCTCGGAGCCACCGGTAGTGACGATGATCTGGTTGTGATTGACGTCGATGCCGTTGCGGCCGTAGTACTCGACCAGCTTGCGGCGATAGCTCTCGAAGCCGGCGCTGTGGCTGTATTCAAGCACCTTGATATCGGTGTTGCGCACCGCGTCGAGGATGGCAGGCGGCGTTTCGATATCCGGCTGGCCGATATTCAGGTGGTACACCTTGAGGCCCCGCTGCTTGGCGGCTTCGGCATAAGGAACGAGCTTGCGGATCGGGGAGGGCGGCATCTGCGCGCCGCGGTGGGAGATAACCGGCATAGTGGACGCGAAATTACCATCCATTGTCCATAAGTCGCGACGCCCGGCGAGGACTCGCGGACAGATTAAAAAAGGCCGCCCCGAAGGACGGCCTTGATCGCGGAGCTGAGCCCGGCGGGACTTAAGACATCCCGGGGAACAGGCTGCGGCCTACGAGCTCGCGGCCCGGCCAGGGAATGGTGGCGGCGATGACGATCAGGGCGATCAGGGTGCACCAGAACAGACGGCGGAATTTCTTCCCGTGCGGGCGGTTCCCTTTAGTCCCGGAATAGCCAATATGGATCAGGACGATACCCAGCAGCATGCCTACCGGGTGCTCGACGGTCCAGAAGCGCAGCGCCGGGTTGCTCATCACGGAGCCCATGCCCGCATTGAAGTTGCGGTAGTAGCCGTTGATGAAATACAGCGCCAGCCCTATCAGCAGCTGGATATCGGCGGAGATCAGGAAATAAAGAGCCGTGCGCTTGTCGCCGTTCGTAAAATCGCGCTTGCCGTTCAGGCCGCGCAATGCAGTCAGCAGGGTAAGGAGGCCGAAGAGCAGGACCGCCCAGCGGAGAATGTTGTGGAGGTGGAGAATTCCGGTATTCATGAGCAGGAGGTGATTAATTAAGACGTGAAGCGTAGGTCAAAAGTGGTATTTAATATCTCAGGTATCAGGTATAAAGTAGCAGGTATCAGAATTCTCCGACCGCTTGAACATTCGATAGCGCGTAGTAATCAGTTCGGTTGACTCGGGTTCCCAAAGGTCTTTCAGGCATTACTCAATTCGCCAATTCGCCAATTCGCCAATTCACTGCCGATCCTGCGCGAATATAATGCCTGCGCCTTGCCTTTAATGCATAGTATTATGAATTAAAGTTTCCTGGTAGCGCTGGATAAAAGCGCGGAGCCTTGTGATGGACCGGCGTTGCTCTGCCTGCGTGGAATCGAGCCCGTTATTTCTTGAAAGGCTGTCGGCGGGATAGGCATACCATGCCTTAGGCGTATTGCCGGCGGTTTGCAGCAGGGTTCCGTTTTCCAGCCATTGATAAGCATCGCTGCTGCGCGTGATCACGAATCTGGGGGCGCTGCTGTCGAACATGCTGTTGCCGTAGCCGAAGAACGGCTCGCTGTAGCCCAGGTATTGAAGCACGCTCGGCATGATATCGAGCTGCTGCAGTGGCTTATCGTAAAAGCCGCGCAGGCTGCTGTCGCCGGGGGCGTAGAAGACGACCGGGATCGCGAACTGTCCCAGTCCCTGCGCGTAGAATCCGCCGCTGTTCTGGGGCGAGCAATGGTCGGCGGTGATGACGAACAGTGTGTTCCGGAACCAGGGCGCCTTCGAGGCCGTTCTGAAAAAGTCGCGAACGGCTTCGTCGGTATAGGCGATGCATTGCTGCACCTGCAGCGGACCTTTTGGCAGCCGGCTGCGCTCCCCGGCGGGAATATTGTAGGGAGGATGTGCAGACAGCGTGAAAACCGCCGCCAGGAACGGTTCCTGCATGCCAGCGAGATTTCTCGCTACATACTGGAGATAGGGCTTGTCGCGAATACCCCAGGCGCCGTCGTAGTCCGCTTCGTTTGCATATTCGCTGCGGCCGTAATACCGGTCGAAGCCCGCGGCTGCGGTGAATACGTCGAAGCTCATGGTGCCGTTGGTGCCGCCGTGGAAGAAGGCGCTGCGGTAGCCCTTGCCCTTCAGCAGCCCCGGCAGCGCGTCGATGCGGTTGGCGCCGTAATTGGAGGTGGGGAAGGATTCGTCCATCAGGGTGGGGATGCCGG
This sequence comes from Chitinophagaceae bacterium, assembly GCA_030151745.1. Taxonomy (GTDB): domain Bacteria; phylum Bacteroidota; class Bacteroidia; order Chitinophagales; family Chitinophagaceae; genus UBA1952. Next base: position 8,329 of record JASLDA010000421.1, read on the forward strand.
CAATGATGGCGGGGATGCCTTCGGCGCTGGTCTGGCCGTTGGCAAAGGCCTGGGTGCAGCAGAGCCCTGCTTCCATGAGGCTGTCCAGGAACGGCATGTACGAAGGCTGCCGGCCCAGCGAGCTGAACTCTTTCGAGCCGCTTTCCAGAATGATCAGCATCACGTTCTTCGGCCGGAACGAAGCCGAGGAATACCGGTGCCTGAAGGGCATCAGGCGCTCCGCTTCGGCCGGAGGCATAAACTGCTCCGCTTCCAGCGCCGGAGTGCTCAGCGTCGAAATGATGCTGAAGGGCGTGTTGAGGACTATCGGAACGTAGCGGCTTTCCGTTACCTGCACGGCATTGCGGATGCCGATCGGGATGTACTGGAGCCCTCCCCGGATGGCGATGGCCGTGAGTCCGCCGATCAGCACCAGCTCCACAAACTGCCAGAAGGGCATCAGTCGCAGGTGGCCGAATTCGGGGGCCCTGTGCAGCGGTGTAGCGCTGCAGATACGCCTGTTCAGCAGGATGAAGGCCCAGATGAAAAGCACCGCCGCCAGCGGCACATACCAATAGCTCAGCAGGTAGCTCGGGAGTATGCTCCAGAAATCGCCCTGGCGGCTGACCATGCCGAGAACATCGGCGGTGGCGCGCTTGAAGTTATAGGGGAAATAGGCCCAGTCTGCCAGCTCGAACAGGAAGGCGAAGCTGTTCGTGACGATGAACACCCATTGTACGAGGCGCTCCCAGCGCGGCCGGTTCCAGTATGGCAGCGGGAAAAACAGCAGCAGCAGGTACAGGCTGTTGACGGCGGCTATCGCCGAGAGATCATAGCGCAGGCCGTGGAAAGCGAGCCTCAGGAAGGGCCCTGCGCGCAAGCCCTGGAAATGATCGTGATTGATCAGCGTGAAGGCGCAGCGGCTGACGAAGAACATCGTCAGGAGCAGCAGCACCTGCAGGAGCAGGCGCCGGAGCGGAAGAAGCAGCTGTACCATGCCGGAGCGCGAAGGTAGCTGCACATCGCATTACAGCCGTGGACTACTGCTCAGTATCCACGGGAGCTTTAGCCGGGGCCGCCTTCTTGTCCCCGAGACGATAGCCGGCATAGAGCTGTGCCGGGAGCACGAGCATTTTCGTGGAATAGCGATTGGGGTTGTCGCCGTGCTGCAGGTTGAACTGAAAGTACTTTGCCTGGAGCTGAAATCCCAGGTCGAAGGCGCCGATCTCTTGCCGGTAGCCCGCCTGGATGCCAGCCGCGAAGCCCCAGGCGCTGTTGAAATATATGGCCAGATCGCTGCCGAGCGGTAATTCGCTGAAGTTCGGCTGGCTCCTGCCGGATGCATAAGCGACCCCCGCATGGATCCCGATAAAGGCGTTGCTTCGCTTAGCTCCCGCGTAGTAATTGCAGACGGCGGTGATCGGCACGACCGGGCGGCCCAGGTAGCCGGTCACTTTGTAAGTGCCGGATACCGGCCTGTTGGACGAATCGTAGTACATGTAGCTGCCGGATTGCCGCCGCCGTATGGAAAGAGCTTCGATCTGCAGGCCGAGCTCCAGGGAGCCCATGCGCCGCAGCAGGGAAAGTCCCCAGACGCCGAACGGCGCGGCGTCTTCCGGGATATGCCCTACCGGGAAGCTCTGTCCCCAGTTTGCTCTGGGCGGAGGAGCAAGCCATACCGTTTGGGCATGACCGAGGGGCTGGGATGTGGCAATACCGCCGGATGCCTGTACCCGCCAATATTGGGCATCGGCAAAAAAAGGCAGGAGCAATAGGATAACTGTAAGTCGCTGATACATGCAGTGCAGGTTTATACCAGATCTAACGTTCACCCCGCCGATTATCGTATGATCCCTCCCAACCCAATCTCCAATCTCAGATCTAAAATCTTCAATCTTCAATCTTCAATCAATAAGCTCCCCAGCCTTCCCGTTCCCGGAGCCCCCGGAGTTGCTCCATGTGATGGCGGCCGTGCCAGGCGTAGGTCGCCGTCATTTCCCAGAGAGGGACCTCGCGTTGTGTTTCTGGGTGAAAATAGCAGCGCTCCCAGGCCTCGTCCGGCATGCGCTCCAGGAGCTCCGTCCAGCGCCGGTGCAGGGCGTGCAGCAGCGTGATGCTCACATTCACAGGCGCGCTGCCGATTTCCGGGGTCTCCGCCCAGCGGGCCTCATCATAGGGCTTCACCGTCGGGAGATCTTCCGTCAGGGCCAGCTTCAGGCGCACGAATGCGTTCATGTGGCTGTCGGCGAGATGATTGATGACCTGGTTCATGGTCCATCCGCCCGGGCGGTAAGGTGTATCGAGCTGGGCGGCGTCAAGGTTCTGGACGATAAGGTCCAGCCAGGAGGGGAGGGCGCCGAGCGCCTGTATCCAGGCGCGCCGGTCTTCGCTTCTGTATGAGAGCGGCGCTTCGAACCGGCCGATGGGATAACGAAGCAGCTCAAAGTCGGAGGTTTCCATGTGATGGCGTATGAGACTCCGAAGTTAGGAGAGCCAGGCCAGCACGGGAGCCGATCTTCATCCGGCTCCGGAACGCTTCGCTGAGCAGATTGGTCAGCTTGCCGTAAGGCAGGAACAGCATGATCTCGCCGTCGGCATAGGATGCGATCTCATATGGATTGTACACGAAGGTGATGCCCGTTGCGGATATGAAGATATTGCCGGTGACAGGGACCTCGTCCACCAGCAGCCGGTTGGACATGCCCTCGCCCGGCCTGAGCCTGAAATAGCTGATCGCCGCGTCGTTGAGCATAGGCCGCAGCGCATTGGTGTCGGAAACGATATCGCTCAGCTTCCAGGCGCGCCCGCCGGCGACGTCGATATTCATGAAGGACGACGTATAGTAGCCATGCGCGCCGCCGGTGTATTCGCCGGAGAGATCGCGAACCACCACCCAGCCCCCGTCGTTATACAGTACTTCCAGGTTCCTGTCGGTGCTGTAGTTGAATGCGAAC
>JASLDA010000430.1 GCA_030151745.1 Chitinophagaceae bacterium
AAAAGCCACCCGGGAACGGGTGGCTTTTTTTATCGGGCTTTTGGATTGAAGATCTCAGATCGGTTTCGATGCGGGTGCCCGCAAACAAACGCATCTGCAGGCGCTCAACGTGGGCGCTATACAGGTTCCCGATGTCGGCGTGCATTGCGGGCACAGCGAAGCAAAACAAAGGCCGCCCCAAAACGGGGCGGCCTTTATACTTTTTTATACGGGTCTGTGCTCTTAGCGGCGATCCCAGCCGCCGCGGCCTCCGCCGTTGCCGCCGTTTCCGTTGTGACCTCCACCGTTGTGGCCTCCGCCATTGTTACCCCAGTTGCGGTCTCCGCCGCGACCGTTGTCCCAGCCGCGTCCGCCGCCGCGGTTATCGAAATGTCCGTCCGGGCGCCCGCCATAGCCGGGAGCATTGCGATAGGCATAGCCTCCGCCACGCCCGCTGCCGTAGCCGTACTGGTTGCGGTAGTAGTCGTTGCGCATGAACGGAGCGCGGCCGCGGAATGCATAGTAACGGCTGTTGCCCCAGGTGCAGGCGCCGTAGCTGGGCGGGAGGGCGGGACCGCACATCCAGCTGCCGCCGTTCGGCCACACGTACATCCGGCGGTTTACGTTATAATAGACACCCTGGTCCGGCATGTAATAATAGTCGCAGTCGTTGCCGTACCAGCTTTGCTGCATTACCGGAACCGGCGCGCCGATGTTCACATTGATGCGAACCTGGGCTTCGGTTTTCACGGCTGCGCCGAGGCTCAGGGCGAGTCCGGCGAGAAGGAAGGTCTTTTTCATTTATTGTGTTGTTTGACAGGAGTAATGCAAGCGATGTGCCATTCTGTAAGTGATTAGCCAAAAGAACGTTAAGGTGAGTGAGTACTTATTTCTAACAAAAAATTCGGGAAAAGCTGCAGGGCCCCGATTAAACTTTGCAATCAAAATCCGGTCGATGCGCAGTACTGTCCTTTTTTTCGTTCCCATGCTGCTCGCGCAGCTGGCCGGGGCGCAATTCCGCAGCTGCCGCATCGTTTCGGCCAGGAGCGGGGCAGGCATCCCGAACGTCGCCGTCTCGGGCCTGCAGTCGGATGCAAGCTGGCTGAGCGACTCCCTGGGAATCGTCCGGATGGACGGGCAGGACGCCGGGCCTTTCCGGTTCAGCCATATCAGTTACCAGACCCGCATCCTGCGTCCCGACACTTCCGCGGGATATTGGCTGATTGTGCTGCAGCCGCTCCCGTATTCGCTGGATGGTGTGGAAGTGCTCAGCCCGCTGGCGCGATTCCGCCGCGATTCGGCATTCAACCACAGCTTTTTCCGCCGCGAGCTTGCGGATGCGAAATTTAAGCTGGACCGGAAATTCGTTTTCGTACGCACCTGGCGGGGCATGGAGCTGCAGATAGAACTGTCCGGGGTGTTCTCCAACCTCGCACAGCTTGCGAGCGGCAGGAAGACCCAGTACCGGCGGCTCACCCGCGAGCTGAAACGTATCGAAGCCAGGAAGTTTGCCGCGATCCGCTACACGACGGCATTGGTCGGCGAGCAAACCGGGCTTGCGGAGGATTCCGCGATGGCATTTATCGCCGCGCACCCGCTCGACGAAGAGTTTCTCCGCTCTGCATCCGAGCTGGAGCTGAAGATGCGCGTCCGGGACATGTACCGCTCGAAGCGGTAAGCGCCGGGACGGAAACAGGGCCATTCGGCATAGGCCGGACATGGATCCGTGGCAGGGGCCGGCGTATCAGTCCGTCCGGAGCGACCGCTGCGTCTGGGGCAGCAGGATATGGAAGCTGCTGCCTTTGTTGAGCTCCGATTCCACGAACAGGTGGCCGTTATGGTTATTCACGATGCGGCGGCAGAGGGCAAGCCCGATGCCCGAGCCCGGGTAGCTTTCCCGGGTATGCAGGCGCTTGAACACCTCGAAAATCTGCTCGGCATATTGCGGCTCCAGCCCGATACCGTTGTCGGTAATGCAGATATCGAAATAGGTAGCTCCCGGGATAGGGCGCGCCAGGTGCCTGTAAACCTCCGCTTCCTCCAGGGGCTGCGCGCTGACCCGGATCAGGGGCGGCCGCTCCGGAGCGCTGAATTTGATCGCGTTCCCGATCAGGTTATAGAAAAGCTGGTTCATCTGCAGCCTCACGGCTTCGATTACAGGAAGCTTCCCGACTTCCAGCACGGCGCCTTTTTCGCGGATGCTCAGCTCGAAATCGGTGGCCACGGCGCGGATGATATCGTTCAGGTCCACCGGCGCCATCAGCTCGTCCGACTTCAGCAACCGTGAGAACTCCAGCAGGTCGCGGATGAGCTGGTGCATGCGTGTCGCCGACTGCGCGATCCGGCTCACGAGCGAGGCCGATTCCGGCTCTTCGCCCAGCCTTTCCTGCAGCATCCCGCTGAACAGGCGGATCTTCCGCAGCGGCTCCTGCAAATCGTGGCTTGCGACATAGGCGTACTGCGCCAGCTCTTCGTTTGAATGCACCAGGTTCGCGTTCACCTCCGCCAGCTCTTCGTTTGCGGTCTGCAGCTCTTCGTTGCTGGCCGCCAGCTCTTCCGTGCGCTGCTGCACCAGCTGTTCCAGGGCCAATCTCGCTTTGCGCTGCCGGGTCACGTCGTTTGCAGCCCCGCTCCATTTCAGGGGATTCCCATGGTCGTCCAGCGTCAGCCGGCCCTGGACGTGTACGATATGCGCGGCGCCCGACTGCAGGTTGCAGACCGTGTACTCCTCGTCGTAGTTCCGGGCCGTTCCCGGCTCGCGCAGCAGCCTGAACGAATCCCGCATATGCGCCTTCTCGGGCTCGGGGACCTGGGCCAGCAGGCCTTCGAAGCTGATCCGCTCCTCTGGGTACAGGCCTTGCCATTGCCTGAGCCGGCGGGAATAGTTGATGCTGCCGTCCTTGAAATGGTAGCTCCAGGTAGCGAGCTCGGCCAGCTCTATGGCGCCCTGCAGGGCGGCCTGGGCTTCCTCGATACGCTTGCGGGTCGTGATCAGGTCGGTGACCTCGGTCGCCGTGATAATGATCCCGTAGATCTCGCCGCTGGTATTCGGCAGGGCCTTGTAGATGTAGTTGTAGTATCCCGTATAGGGCTTCCCGTATTTCAGGAAGTCGATC
>JASLDA010000436.1 GCA_030151745.1 Chitinophagaceae bacterium
GATCGACTGTCGTCCATGTTTGCCCGACTGCCACCGGGCTTTCCTCGACTCGACAACGAATCGTTTACAAACCTAGGTAATTTGGCTTTCAGATTGAATAAACGGTAGACTTGTCCGAGACAAAGATTGTAGTGTTTGAAAATTCGATTCCGCCGCTTATGACCTATTTCTCCCTGCCGCTTTCCTTCATGCATCCGAGCTTTATCGTGATGCATCCGCCCAAGCCTCTTGCCTTGTCAGGGCTTTCGCTTTACAGCATCGACGATCAGGACTCACAGCCGGAGGTCAGCAATGGCCGGGTTCCGGCCCAGGGCGAATCCTCCGTTTATGTCGTCATGCAATCGGCGGGACGCAAGTCCATGCTGGAGCGGGTGGCGCTTTTAAGCCGATCGGTGGAGACCTTTCTCTACATGCACTCCGATTTCGGCACCCCGGGCGAGATCCGGTACAGCGTGCTGGACGCGAAAGGCAATCCGATGCTTGAGTGCAAAGACTGGCTCGCGGCCGGCATCGGCCGGCACGGCATCGATATGAGCTGGCTCAAGCCGGGGCGCTACAGCCTGCTGGTATCCTGGCAAGACGGGGATGAAGAGAGCGCCGTCATGTACCAGATTGAAAAACTGCAGTAACGATCTATCCTATATCACGCACCACCTAGCACTATGCAAAGCTGCACACTGCATCCGGCCGGAGTCTTCCGGCTGGTATTTCGACCTCCCGTCTGATCATCGAGGAGTGAGTTGATTTATATTGCAAGAAGGGCCGCTTCGTCAAAAGCGGCCCTTTCTTATGGCTTCCAGAATCAAGGTGTCACCTCCAGTGGAGGTGACACCTTGATTCTGGAAGCCCGGCAGCCCGCCGGCATCAGAAGATCTTCTTGAAGAATGCCTGCATCTCGCTCCAGCTGGCGCTGTCGGCGGCGGGATCGTATTTGATCGGCAGCTTAAACTGCGCTCCTTTTTCGGTCGCGTTCGGATTGGTGAACGCATGCGTCGCGCCGGCATAGCTGCGGAAGGTATAATCGGCGTGCAGGGAGTCCATGCTTTTCTTCCAGGCGGCTACCTCTTCGGCTGGTACGAACGAATCCGCGTCGCCATGACAGATCAGCACCGGGGCCTTGGAGCTGGCAGTCCCTGCCAGTCCGCCATGGAACGATACGGCGCCTCTGAGCGGGAAGCCGAGCTTCACGGCCTTCAGGCTCATCGTGCCCCCGAAGCAATAGCCTATGACGGCGATCTTCGTCGTGTCGGCCTGGGGGAATTTATGCAGTTGGGCGAGAGCGGCGGCTATACGGCTGCGTACCAGGTTGGAGTCGGCGTAGAACGGGCCGGACAGCTTGCCGGCGATATCGGGTTTCTCGCCGAGCCGGGATTCTCCGTACATGTCCACTGCCAGAGCGAAGTAGCCCAGCCTGGCAAGCTCGCGGGCGCGCATCTTCGGATAGTCGGTCAGCCCCCACCATTCGGGAATGATCAGCACCACCGGGCGAGCACCGGTACGCGCCTTGTCGTATGCGACGAAAGAGTTGCTGTTCGTAGTGTCTGCCTTATAACGAAGCGTTTCTTCGCTGATCTCCGTTTTCACGGAATCCGTTGCCGTGGTCTCCGTTTTCGTGGCAGACTGGTCGTGCCCGCAAGAGGCCAGGGCCATCGCTGTGGCAAGAATGAGTAAGAGTCGTGGTTTCATGGACCAAATATCGGAAAGCAATGCGCATATGTCGGCCGGAATGCCGTACGGCATGCGGTCATTCTCCGCCGGATGTTCAATCCCGGGGCAGGGCGGCGATCATGCTGATCTCTACGTTCACGCCTTTGGGCAGGCCGCTGACCTGGACGGTCTCCCGGGCCGGGGCGGTTTCGGGGTCGAAGTAACGGCCATATACTTCATTGACGGCGGCGAACTGACCCATATCCATCAGGAAAATACTGGTCTTTACGGCGTGTGCGAAGCTGCTGCCGGCAGCGGCGAGGATGCCTTTCAGATTTTCCATCACTTTTTCGGTCTCGGTAGCGATATCGCCCTGGTAGAGCGAGCCGTCCCGGGGATCGAGGGCGATCTGCCCGGAGATGAAGAGCAGGCCGTTCACAGCTACAGCCTGGTTGTAAGGGCCGATCGGCGCCGGGGCGGCATCGGTCTTGATGATATGCTTCAGTTGATCCATAATCGGTACTCCGCAAGGGAGAAGTTTATTCGTTTTTCCTGCGAGGCAATTTCAGGAATTTTTCCCTTACGGTAGTATGAGGTAGCACAGGCCTAATTTTGCCCTGCATGGCAGTCGAACCAATCATATTGCATATTGATACCTCCTGGTCCGGGGGGCTTGTAATGCTCAGCCGCGGCGGCGTTCCGCTTAGCGTGCGGGAAAGCCCGGAAGAGCGGGATCACGCAACGCGGATAAACGGGCTGATAAGCGAGGTGCTGGAGGAGGGCGGCGTATCCCTCGGGGACCTTTCGGCGATTTCGGTCTGTAACGGACCGGGGTCGTATACGGGGCTGCGCATCGGGCTGGCCACGGCCAAAGGGCTGTGTTTCGTGCTGGACCGCCCGCTGCTTCTTGTCAACCGGCTGAGCCTGATGTTGGAGGAGGGAGGGGCCGAAAAGACGAAACTGGCGATTTTACCTGCGAGAAAAGGTGAATATTATGCGGCTTTAGCGGGAGAAAAAGGGGGATTTTCCCCCCAACACATTATGACGCCGGATTTATTGAATTTTCTCAGTAACATAACTGAATTATCGCTGATTGTCGGAAACCCCTGTGAGGACCTGGAAATATTGCGGGATCGGTCAGAAGTTCTGTTTAAACCATATATGACCATTAACACAAGGATTTGGGCCCGGCAGGCGCTTGAGGCGTTTAATTCCGGGGAGGTTTCCGACCTGGCGTATGCCGAGCCTGAATACCTAAAAGCTGCATACGTTACAAAGCCGAAGGCAGACAGGTAAAGCTATCAAAAGGATTGGGTGACATATATGGTTTAACGCTGACTTAACAGGGTGAGATTATCACAACTTTGTCGATATAATCAGAAGCCGTATGTTTGCAACCGCAATAGCGAATCAGCTTTTTCTCACACCTTTCTTAAATTTTTATTAGTTACAGATGGAAACAACTATGACAGGGAACACCCTCGTGATCCGCAAGGACGAAGCCAACAGCGAAAGCATTAAGCTCGATTATGTTGCGATCAAGACTGCAGCGATGACGCTCCGCGCCATCAATCACAAGCTGCGTCAGCAGATCATCCGCCTGCTCGAAGAGCACAAGCGTATGAACGTGACTGACATCTATGTGAAGCTGCGCCTCGAGCAAAGTGTTGCTTCTCAACACCTGGCGATCTTGCGCCGGGCAAACATCGTTCGCACTGAGCGCGACGGCAAGTTCATCCACTACAGCCTGAACCATGCTCGTATCGCTAACATTGCCCAGTTCGTCAGCGACCTGGTGAACAGCGATGATGCCCCGGTTAGCGCCAAGGAGATTGCTGCTGAAAAAGCAAACGCCTAATTTGTTAACCTTCTAATGAAAAATGCCTTCCACATGGAAGGCATTTTTCATTCATTTCGGTCTGAAATCGGTTATGTATGCTTGGCTATTTCTATGGGAATCGCCCGCATATTGTAGCCTGACGCAGCCAGCGGACGGATCTGCAACGATTAAAAAGTAAGCCTTCAGGATCCTTTTTTAAGGGCTTCCCAGGTAGCATACAGGGACTCCTGCGCCGGCCGGTCTGCCGGTATTTCGGTCAGCGGCTCGCAGGCGGTCAGGCTGGCCCTGCAATCGGCCGGGAGCATCTGGTACAGCTTCGTCCCCTTCGTTTTCCAGGCGATCATTTCATCGCTTACCTCCTTGATGATCTTCGCCGGATTGCCCACGACCAGGGAGCGCGGCGGGATCTTCATGCCTGCGTTTACGAAGCTCAGCGCCCCGATGATACTTTCGGCTCCGATCTCCGCATCGTCCATGATCACCGCGTTCATGCCTATCATTACGTTCCGGCCGATATGTCCGCCGTGTACGATGGCGCCGTGGCCGATATGCGCGCTTTCCTCCAGCCGCACCGTCACTCCCGGGAACATATGAATGGTGCAGTTTTCCTGCACATTGCACCCGTCTTCCAGTACGATACCCCCCCAATCTCCCCGCAGCGCGGCGCCCGGGCCGATATAGCAGTCCCTGCCGATGATCACATTGCCGGTGACTACGGCCTGGGGATGGATGAAAGAGCTCGGATGGACGACCGGGATAAAGCCTTTGAACGCGTAGACCATTGCGGGGAATTTCATACGAAGTTCGGCAGCGGCTGGCTCCCCGCCACGTTCCCCGGCTCCGGGGTGCCGATTGTTAAAGTTTTAACGTTTATACCTACACTCAAAGCCCCGCTTGCAACTGTCGCCCGGGCATGTGGCAGTATCTTTGGGCGCCTCGAGGTATCTACGCTTCAATGAGTCTTCCTTCGCTTTCCCTGCGGCGGCCGGTGCTGGCCATCGTGCTCAATATTGTCATCATCATTTTCGGAGGCATCGGCTTTTCCTTCTTGGGCGTGCGCGATTATCCGTCGATCGATCCCCCGATCATCAACGTCCGTACGAGCTATTCCGGCGCCAACCCCGATATCATCGAAAGCCAGATCACGGAGCCGCTGGAAAAGGCTATCAACGGGATCGCCGGCATCAAGAACATTTCCTCGTCGTCCTCGCAGGGCAGCTCCAATATCACGGTCGAGTTCGTTCTCGGCGAGGATCTCGAAGCTGCCGCCAACGACGTGCGCGACAAGGTGAGCCAGGCTACCCGCCAGCTTCCCCAGGATCTCGATGCGCCGCCGGTAGTAAGCAAGGCGGACGCCAACGCCCAGCCCATTCTCTCGATGACGGTGCAGAGCGATACGCGCAACCAGCTGGAGCTGACCGACTATGCCGAAAACGTGCTCGTGGAGCGCCTGCAGACCATCCCCGGCGTTTCCAGCATCCAGATCTGGGGGCAGAAACGCTACGCGATGCGGCTCTGGCTCGACCCGGTGAAAATGGCCGGCCTCGGCATTACCTTCCCGGAGGTCGAAACGGCGCTTACCGCTCAGAATGTCGAGCTGCCTGCGGGTAAGCTCAGCGGCAACGCGACGGAGCTTTCGGTACGCACCTTCGGCCGGATGTTCACGGAAGCGGAATTCAACAACCTCATCATCCGCCACGGGAAGACTGCCGACAGCGGCGCCGGCGCCGATGTATTCCTGAAAGATATCGGTGAGGCCGTGCTCGGGCCCGAGACGGAAGAAACCGTCCTCAAGGAGAGCGGCGTCCCCATGATCGCCCTCGCCGTCACCCCGCAGCCGGGCTCAAACTACGTAGCTATCGCGGACGAGTTTTACCGCCGCTACGATATGCTGAAAAAGGATATCCCCAAGGATTTCAAGGTCGATATCGCGCTCGACAATACGGCATTTATCAAGAAATCCATCTCTGAAGTGGAAGAGACGCTGTTCATCTCCTTCGGGCTGGTGATCATCATCATTTACCTCTTCTTCCGCGACTGGCTCATCGCCCTGCGGCCGCTGATAGATATCCCCGTTTCGCTGATCGGCGCTTTCTTCATCATGTATGTGATGGGCTTCACCATCAACATCCTCACCCTGCTGGCCATAGTACTGGCCACCGGCCTGGTGGTGGACGACGGCATCGTGGTGACGGAGGCCATCTTCAAAAAGATCGAGGCCGGCCATGACAAGCGGCGCGCCGCCGAGGAAGGCAGCAATGAGATCTACTTCGCGGTGATCGCAACCTCCATCACCCTGGCGGTTGTGTTCCTGCCTATCATTTTCCTGCAGGGCTTTACGGGGCGCTTGTTCCGGGAATTCGGCATCGTCGTTGCAGGCGCGGTGCTGATCTCCGCGTTCGTATCGCTGACACTGACGCCGGTGCTGAACGTGATGCTGACGCGCAATGTGCACAAGCCCTCGAAGTTCTACGTGAAATCCGAGCCCTTCTTCCTGGGCCTGGAGCGGAGCTACAAGCGCATGGTCATCTGGATGCTGCGGCACCGGTGGGTGGCCTATACGACGCTGGGCCTCTCGTTCCTCCTGATATTCGTGATCGGCAGCGGATTGAAGAGCGAGCTTGCGCCCCTGGAAGACCGGAGCCGCTTCCGGCTCCAGCTGACGGCCCCCGAAGGCACGTCCTACGACGCGATGGATCGCTACGTGGATGCCGTGGTGAAGCTCGTGATGGACTCGCTCACCACCGATGAGCGCCGCGTCGTGCTTTCCGTAACGGCGCCTTCCTTTTCCGGCAGCGGCGCGGTAAACAGCGGCTTCGTCAACACCCGCCTGTCCGAGCCCAACGAGCGGAAGCGCAGCCAGGAGCAGATCGTGCAGGCCGTCAACCGCAACCTGCAGAAGTTCTCCTTCGGCCGGGCCTTCGCCACGCAGGAGCAGACCATCGCCGTGCAGCGCGGCGGCGGGGGCGGACAGCCGGTATCGTTCGTGCTGCAGAATATAGACTTCGAGAAGCTTTCCAAGGCGCTGCCCCGCTTCCAGGCCCTGGCCGATTCCTCCAAGGTGCTGCAAAGCGTGGACGTGGATCTCAAGTTCAACAAGCCGGAGCTCATCGTAAATATCGATCGCCTGAAAGCGGCGCAGCTGGGGGTTTCCATCAACGACATCAGCCAGACCTTGCAGCTGGCCTTGTCCGCCCGGCGCCTCGGCTATTTCACCAAAAGCGGCAAGCAGTACCAGGTCATCGGGCAGGTGTTCCGCGAAAACCGGGACCGGCCGGCTGCCCTGCAATCCTTCTACGTGCGGGCAGGCAACGGACAGATGATCAGCCTGGATAATCTAGTGAGCATTGAGGAATCGACCAGCCCCTCCCAGATCTACCACTACAACAGGTATAAATCGGCGACCATCACCGCTACGCCGAAGCCGGGCTACACGATCGGGGACGGTATTAATGAAATGAACCGTATTTACCGGCAGCTGCAGCAGGCGAAGGTGCTCGATGAAAGCTTCACCTCCGCGCTTTCCGGCAACTCGGCCGACTATGCGGAAAGCGGCTCCAATATCATATTCGCCTTCGTGCTGGCGCTGGTGCTGATCTTCCTGATCCTGGCCGCGCAGTTCGAGAGCTTTATCGATCCGCTCATCATCATGCTGACGGTGCCTATGGCCCTGGCGGGCGCCGTGCTTTCGCTCTGGCTGGGCGGGCATACGCTGAATATATTCTCGGAGATCGGTATGATCATGCTCATCGGCCTGGTGACGAAGAACGGTATCCTGATCGTGGAGTATGCGAATCACTACCGGGACAGGGGGCGCCCGAAGGCCGCGGCCGCAGTCCTTGCGTCGACGCAGCGCCTGCGCCCCATCCTCATGACTTCGCTCGCCATGGTGTTCGGGGCTCTGCCCCTGGCTCTTTCGCTGGGCGCGGCCGGTACCAGCCGGATCCCGCTCGGCGTGGTGATCGTGGGCGGTGTCACCTTCTCCCTGGTCCTGACCCTGGCCATCCTGCCGGTAACCTATACCTTAATTTCCCGCCGCAAGCCGCAAACGCCTTCGGCTTTTGAAAAACTCGCTGACTGATCCCGACCGATGAAGCTGCGCCTGTTTCTTTTTGCATTCCTGCTTTGCGGTGTCCTCCCGGCCGCCCGTGCCCAGGAGTTCCTATCGCTGGATTCGGCCATCGCCAAAGCGCTGCTGCACAATTACGACGTGCGTATCGCCGATGTTACGACGCAGGTGGCGGCGACGAACAATGCGATCGGCAACGCCGGCCTGCTGCCCTCCGTCAACGGGTCAGCAGGATACAGCCAGGGATCGACGAACACCCGCCTGGTACGCACCGACGGAACGATCACCGCGGTGAACGGTGCGGGGAATACGGCCATGAACGCCGGCATCAATGCGACCTATACGGTATTTGCCGGGGGCCGGGCCTGGCTGATCTACCGGCAGCTCGGGCGCCGCGAGGCGCTGGCCGATGCACAGCTGCGCTTGCAGATCCAGTCGACCATCAGCGGCGTCATACAGGCCTACGCGGCCGTGGTGAACGACCAGCGCCAGACCGTTGCCGTCGATACCGCCATCGCCCTGGCGAAGGTGCGCATGGATCTCTCGAAGGCGAAGTACGATGTCGGCAGCTCTGCCAAGGTGGACTACCTGCAGGGGCGGGTGGATTACAATGCGGCGATCTCGCAGCGGATCAGCCTGCAGGCATCGCGCTCCGGCAACAATGCCGCGCTGAACGAGCTGATGGGAGAGATGTCGGATGCGACGTACATCGTCCAGGACAGCCTGCCGGTGAACCTGGTGCTGAGCCCCGCCGACAGCTCGCTGCTCCTGGGCAGGAGCCCGCTGCTGGATGTGCAGCGCATCAATGTGGATATCGCCCGTTTCGACAAGCGCATTGCGCGGTCATACTACCTGCCTGAGCTCGGCGTAAGCGCCGGGTACCAGTTCACCCGCACGACGACCGACGCGGGCGTCCTGCTTTCCAACCGTCAGATCGGCCCGAGCGCCGGGGCAACGCTGAATATCCCGATTTTCCAGGGCGGCAATATCCGCCGTGCGGTAAAAGTGGCGAGCCTGAACGAGCTCAGCGCAGAGTTGGCGTACGACCGCCAGGAGCGCTCCGTATCCAGACAGTACCGCTCCGCCTGGGCAAACTACCAGAGCGCCGTAGCGATCTATAACCTGGAGTCCGAGAACCGCGGCTATGCAAAGGAAAACCTGGATATCCAGCAGGCCCGTTTCCGCGTAGGCGTGGCCACTACCCTGGAGCTTCGCGAAGCCGAAGCGAGCTATGTGTCCACGCTCGCGCGGTATTACCTTGCCGGCTATAATGCGAAAGTGGCTGAGACCCGCGTGCTCGAGCTGGAGGCAAGGTTGAATTCAGAGTCTGGGGATTAGCAGTTAGCAGCTGCTTCGCTGTGCCTGCAATGTGCGGCTTCCGGAATAAATGCCGAGGTGGCGGCAGACATGCATGCTTTGTTTCAGGTCAATATCGTCAGCTGCGATCATCAGTGAGATGATGATGGAATCTGCACTGCTTTTTCTTCCATATTGCCCAGGGGCGTTATGCTGCGCGCGGCAATCATTAGGGGAAGTGGCAGGCATGAACCTGCGCCGCCTGGTTCATGTCACCCTAAGCCGCCGATCGAAGGGCGGACTGAGCCAGGCGGCGCTTCGGGGGCTTTTCATGCCCTGGTTCGACAAGCTCACCAACCAGGACATGAAAAGAGGACCGATCAACATTTTGAGCTTTGCATTCACTACATCTGCCGCGCTTCCTCTTTCCGCTGCATCAGGTCGATACTCTTCCCGAAGTTGTAATTGACGGAAAGCACCGCGCGGCGGGCGTCCCAGGTAGAGTACACGTCCGTGTCGAAATTGGCAAACACGTTGGAGCCGTAGTAGCGCTGCGTGCCGAGCACATCGGTGAAGGCCAGTTTGACGATAAGCGAGTCGTGGAGCGCCTTCTTTGAAACGGCAAGGTCCAGGCTTCCCATTTCAGCGGATTGCGTAAATACCGTGTTGCGGGCCGGGCCGTTGAACCAGCCGCTAATGCTGCTTTCCCAGCCTGCTCCCAGCTTGAACTGGTTGGTGATGTTCGCCGTAAGCGCCTGGCCCCGGGTAACGTATTCCTGGCCGAAATAGGTCCCGTTGAAGCGGTTCAGGGAATAGTCGGCGTAGCCGTTAAAGCTCCACCAGGGGAAGAACTGGGTATTGAAATTCACGCTGATCCCGCCCTGGAAGTAGCCGGCGATATTGTCATGAATCTCGTAGGCCGTCTTCGTCTGATCGTCCTGGACGAAGAAGTCGCTGATCACGCCGGATGTCTTCGTGACGCTCAGCGTAGCCGTCAGCTTGCCCTGCCAGGAGTAGCCCAGCTCGATATTGTTCATGAATTGCGGCCGCAGGTTTGGATTGCCGACGGCGTAGCTGTACTTGTCGATGTAATTGCGCGCCGGGTTCAGCATGAAGTAATTCGGCCGGTCCAGGCGGCGGCCGTAGCTCAGCGTCATGCTGTTCACCGAGTCTATCGTGTAGGTCGTGAAGACGGTCGGGAAGAGCGAGACGTAGTTACGTTCGAAGCGCTGCTTCGACGGCTCGACAAGGCCCTGTGAGTGCGTGTTTTCCGCGCGCAGCCCGGCCTGTGCCTTGAGCTTCTTCCCCAGATCGCGGCCAAGGCTTACATAGGCGGCGGCGATCTGCTCGCCGTACAGGAATTGGTTGCTCCGCGCGGTATCGGCGACGAAGTTCCCGGCCGCGTCGGGCATGCGGAAATCGGAGCTCGTGTTCATCCATGCGTTATTGTACTTGATGCCGGTTTCCAGCTTGATATTCTTCGCGACGCTGCGCGTATAGTCCAGCTGGGCTATGCTCAGGCGGATGCCCACCGGGAACTGCATGTACCAGTTGTCCGCGTTGCCGGGTGCCCCGGGCTGCGGGCTCGTCGTGTTGTAGAATACGCCGCCATCCGCGCCCTGGTTGCGCACCGTGTAGGCATCCAGCACCAGCTCGCCGTCGTCCCGGAAGCGATGCCGTGCCAGGACGCCGAATTCCTTCTCGTTCCAGTGATTACGCATCAGCCGGTCACCTGTAGTATAAGCTGTGCTCCGGGTCGGCGCGTCGTAAGACGTGCTGAGATTATGATATTCCATCACCGGGTTCCCGAAAGGCAGCTGCACGCGGAAGCCCAGGCTGGTCTTATCGCTCAGGGCGTATTCTGCGCCTCCCTTCAGCCGGTGGAATCGTGAGTTGTAGCGCAGCTCCTGCTCCGTCAGCAGATTGCTTTCCGTGCCGCCGGCGGACTGGAATTTGCGGTTCACGCGCAGGACGTTGTGATTGTCGACGTAGTTGAAGTACTCGCTGGCATAGACCGTCAGCTTATTGTGCCGGTACGTGATGCGCCCGGACAGATTGCCCATCATCTGCGTGGCCTGGGCCAGGCTGCCGCTCAGGTTCGCGCTGAGGCCGCGCTTGCGGACGGACCGGGTGCGGATATTGATGATGCCCGCGGAGCCTGCAGCCTCGTACTTCGCCGGGGGCTGCGTGATCAGCTCCAGGCTTGCGATTTCCTCGGCCGTCATGGAGCGCAGGTAGGCCGCAAGCTGCTCGCCGCTCAGCCGGGATGGCCGTCCATCTATATAGACTTCGACGCCGGAGCGGCCCTTGAGCAGCACGGTTCCGTCCTGGTCCACGCGCACTCCCGGCGAGCGCTGCAGCAGCTCCAGCGCATTCGACCCGGCATTGACAGGATTGCTTTCCACGTTCACCACCATCATCCCGGGCTTCGCTTCGATGAACGGCTTCTGCGCGCCGACCGTCACGCCGGCCAGCTTATTTGCAGGCGGCGCGAGCCTGATATCGCGCTTGACCGAGGCGGTCGAGTCCTCGTCGAGCTGCTCCTGCCGCGCTTCGAAGCCGACCGCCTGGATGCGCAGCAGAAGCCGGCCTCCGGGGCCGTTCAGCTCGTAGCGCCCCCGGGCATCGCTCAGCGCGCTGAGGCGCAGGCTCGAGTCCGGGGCATTGAGCAGGAGTACATTGGCATCCGCTACCGGCTTGCCTGCCGGGTCCGTGATTGTTCCGTGGACGTATTGTGCAAGAACCGGCAGGGGCAGCAGGGGGATCAGGATAAACGCGGCGAGGATCTTCATAGGCAGAGTTTGTCAGGGGTAGACGGATACCGGCACAAAATTGTCAGGCAGTGAGGCATAGGGTTTTGTTAATTGCCTTGCCGGATTCTCAACGCATGCCGTCCAGCAATTCGTTCGCGTCCGCTGCATGTGCCCCCGGCGTCCGGAGTTCCGATCTGCAGCCCGCGGCGATGGGAGCGTTCCCGGAGAAGACTTAGCCTATCCTAAAAATCGATCAATGTCATCCTGAGGTTTTATGCCGCGCGCCGCAATCATTCGGAAGTGACAATGGAATCTGCGCTGCTTTTCTTCCCTGTCACCCAGAGCTTGCCGAAGGGCGGCAGGGAAGAAAAGCAGTGCCCTCCGGAGTTTTCCTCCATGGTTCGACTCCGGTTCGCCCGAACCCGAACCTGCGCTCACCATGACATGAAAAGAGAACCGAACAGCGACCTGGCGCGGTAGGAAGGTTACAGTGAAACGTGCGCCGCCTGGTCCATGTCACCCTGAGCGCAGTCGAAGGGCGGCATGAACCCGGTGGCGCTCCGGGGCTTTTCCTGCCAT